>JAYEFH010000258.1:0-10082 GCA_034658555.1 Thermodesulfobacteriota bacterium
TTCCCATCAATGCCTGATTCTGTCCTGTACCCACCCATCCAAACAAACTATCCGCCGGATTCAGTTTACTGATATCGGCACTGGGACTGCCGGATTCACTTGCTATGGAGTAAATGTGCCTTATCATTCCCTTGATCGTCTTGCTGGGCAAGGCATAAGAATTGTCGTCTCCACGTACGTTCCTGGAAGGCGGAGATATACTGAAAAAATCCCAGCCATTAACCGGTTCTCCATTCAGGACTGCCGTGTAAAACGGTTCTCCGCTCTCCCGGACATGCACCGGGGTCAAGACTGTTCCCTCGATCATTAATTTACCCGAATAGCCACCAAAAGAACTGTGAGAGATGAAGCCTCCGGACGCTATATGCGGTTCCTGAAAATCGTCTACGTCCTTTTTCGATATTCCGTCAAAAGATGTCCAGATGGAAGCGGCATCAGGGCCTTCTATTTCTGCGCGCTGCCATATACCATCTTTCTCAAGCTGGACATTTCCAAAAAGCTTCTCAGTCATCTTGTTCGCTTTTGGAGCGAGCCATGTCAGTTTTTCAAGCCTGGCCTGCGTCCAGCCGAAACCGGAAGTCTTTTCACCTCCCAAAGGGATGTCCCCCATCTGAAAATCATTCAACAGATGCACAAAGACATTCAGGGCCGGCATGTCCTTTTCTGAGACATCGTTGATATCCAACCTCATGCGGAAACTCAGGTCTTTTCCATAAGCAAAAAGAAAATCAGTCTTGGCTTGCTCTACGGGCCGGCCGGTAGCCGGGTCCATACGCACCCCATCCATTGAGCACCATGCCTTTTGGGGACTATCCGGATTTGCCAGATAGGCATCTGAAAACTGGATGCGTCCGGGCTGACGCTGTCTTCCAAACAACCAGTCCAGGATATCTCCGGTTTCACGGCCTTTTCCCCAAAGCGTAGTCAGGACCTGAGATGCCCGCTTGCGAAAGGCCCCTTTTATGGTACTACCTGGTATATAAACCTCCCATTTGCCCTTCTCCTGAACAGAAGGAGACCATGTGAACATCTTCATGAATACTTTATCATAAGGCTTTCCATAGGCCTGAGAAATTTCTCTGTTTGAAGGACCACCGGCACGAAAATCCGTATTTTCCGGTCTGGAAAGCTCCACCCTGGTATGATCCCTATATGCCTTAAGCACGGCAATGCAATTTTCATCATTGACAATGCTCTTTCTCAAGTTGCGGGAATTCACCATATGGCGGTAACGGACACGATTATGAGATTGTAAAAACTCTCTCCATATGCCATCTGTCACTCCTTTGGGAACAGCCCTGGGATCATCCCATTGTCTTTCAGTGATCTCTCCGTTCATAAGCATGTTCTTGATCTGGATGTGTTGCAGCCGGCTGGTTATCTCTTCGTCTACCCATACGTCGCTTTGCAGCAATTTCTGTTGTTGATCCACTTGATTATATAATCCAGGCAAGACATCCTCTTCACATGCCTTGATAATCAGTTTTTCGAATTTGGATTGGTCATCCATGGCTGCTGTCAGGTCATCAGCTATATCCTGAACAATTCCAAGCTTACCTGCCATCTCCTGCCATGCGTCTTTGTCCAACTCATGAACTGCCTTCTGTTCATGTTCGAGTATGTCCAGAATCCTTCTGGACTTCTTGGCATTTTTGCCAAGAATGTCATAAAAGGCATCCTCAGCAGCCTCGCGGCTGGGAAACTTCCGGTCTATAAGTGGTTCAATTTTGCTGTGGACTTTTTTAGAAATAGCATGCTTACCTTTGGAAAGCTTGGCTACGGCAGATTTAGGGAATGTCCAGGCCGCTTCGGTTCGAGATGAACGCTGGGTAATCCAGCCGGTTATAGCGCGCGGTAAAGACCTAGCCAGTTTTGCCTTCCACTTATCCACATCAGAGACATTGCCGCCTATGGCTATCTCCAGACGACCCCGTATGACACCGGGAATCTGACTCATCCCCTGCAAGAACAGTTTGCCGTTTGTGTCTACAAACGAAGGCTGATCCGACTCCACCTTGCCCCAGTTCCAGCCTATGAGAATGGGGTTTTCAGCATCCAGGCGCAGATTTACACTGATATGATTTGCTTTGGGAGAAAGTCCCGGCAGCTTGACCGGCTTTGGCAGTGAGGTATCCAGCTCCAGGCGGCAGCGTCCAAGTCCCTTGGTTTTTCCCGCCCCGAACCAGAAACGGCCTTCCTCCAGTTCTTTCAGCAAATAATATAGACCTGCCTGATTATCTTCAGACTTCAGCATCTTGTCATTAACCATGAGCTTGAAATCAAACACGCAGTTTCTGAAGGTGGTCTCCATCTTGTAATTGGCATTGGCCTCAGCAGCCCAGCGATCTGTGTCCAATTTGATCCCCATTCGGAGATCAAAAAATTTGTCCGGATTGTAGTATTCCGGATTGAGACGACAATCAACCTCAGTTATAAGCCCCATGGGCATAGACTTGCTATAGAGTCTTTGCCAGAGCCTGTTCAGCAGACCAATATTCCGCCCGTTTCTGGATTCCCCAATAAAGGCATCCATCAGCGATTCAGCAGTCCCTGCTATTTCGCCCGCCAGGGAAATCATCCTGGTCGAGCCGTCACCATCTCTGGTAAAAAGTGTCTTGCGAGCATTGCCACGGTAAATGGGTGCTTCTGCAATGAGTTGTCCCCGAATAATCATAGAGTATCTCCTTTAGAATTCAAAGTTGTGTATGAACGGCCTTTTCGTTCAGACACTAAATAGTCCTACGATAGATAAATCTGCAACAAGGAAAACCGTAAAACAATCTCTGATCCTGTTAGTTTTTATCTTAATAGATAACAGAGTAGTATGCATAGTCAAGCCCGTAATTATTCACTCTCTCTTGGGCAATGATGCCTTATCAAGCCGGACCCGGTTGCCTAAAAAACACTGGACTACTTCCTGGGTCGTTGGAGTGAGGTCAGAGACAAAAAAACGATCTTCCCGATCATGTGATTTCTCAAACAGTTGATCCTTGGCCTTAAGGTACGAATAAACTGAACGTGCTATTTCTGCAGAAGGGTCTACTATTTTCACCTTTTTCCCGATTTTTTCCTGGATGATTTGTTTAAAAAGTGGATAATGAGTACATCCGAGGATCAGGGTATCTATCTGCTGGTTTTTTAAAGGCCTGAGATATTTTTTAACTATCATGCGACTTTCCCTGGCCTTGAGCCATCCTTCCTCCACCAAGGGCACCAGAAGAGGACATGCCTGGCTGTATACCTTTGCATCGGACAGGCGTGCAAGGATCGCTTTTTCGTATACACCGCTTGTCACTGTAGCCCTTGTACCTATTAAGCCGATGATTTTTCGTCTGGTAAGGGCCAATGCCTGTTCTATAGAGGGGGTTACGACTTCAAATATTGGTTCAGAAAATTCCTGCTTTAAGGTTGATGTGGCAGTACTGGCTGCGCTGTGGCAGGCGATTACTAATATCTCGGCTCCGTGCTCCAGCAGGAATTCGGTATCTTCCCTGGCATATTGAATAATTGTTTCCGGGCTTTTGGTCCCATAGGGGGTCCGCGCAGTATCTCCAAAATAGATAAGGGGCTGGGTCGGCAATAATTGTTTTAATTCGCGGACTACTGTGAGTCCGCCAATACCTGAGTCGAAAACGCCTATAGTTACACTCATTCTGAAAAGGTTTCCTCTAATTATGATTTTTGTTTCAGATGATACAATTAATGTTTTAGCTTTATAAGCCGAAGTATAAAGCAAAACCCTTTACACTGACACGGCTTTCAGAATATAGATACAGTTATTTTAAAAAAATCGCAAAAAGTAGAGTCTCAAAAGACTAAATTATTGGAGAACCCGCAATGCCTGAAAACAGCCAACCCACTATTGCAGAAAATAGTCCATATCTAATTGATGAAGTCGGCCCGGATACAGAAACTGAAACTGACATAGAAGCTCTGGGAGATTCAAGTGTTCAATCTCCTCTACTTAAGAAAAACTACCCCTGTTTTGTATCTGACCAGGATCGTGTACTTGTCAGGGTTTCACATGAATCACTGAAAAAGACATACGAAGAGGGCTTGGAACCTCTTTCATTTGAGCTCGCGGGGCCACGTCAAAAAATTTATTTTGACCCCACTAAAGTACGCTCCGCCATTGTAACCTGTGGTGGACTTTGTCCTGGAATAAACGACGTAATCCGGGCCATTGTACTTGCCCTCCACTATGGATATGGAGCCCAATCCGTCCTTGGCATACGTTATGGGCTAAGGGGTTTTATCCCCGAGTACGGTCTTCCTGTAATGGATTTAAGTCTCCAGGCAGTAAATCGTATACATGAATATGGAGGGACAATCCTTGCCTCTTCCAGAGGGCACCAACCCATAGATGGCATAGTGGACGCACTCGTACGTATGAATGTATCCATACTGTTCATTATTGGAGGCGATGGAACATTCAGGGCAGGAGTCAAAATTGCCGATGAGATTAAAAAACGAGATCTTAAAATAGCCGTTGTTGCCATACCAAAGACCATAGACAATGATATCTATTTAGTTAATAAGACCTTTGGTTTCGACACCGCGGTTGAAATGGCCAGTCAGTCTATAAGGTGTGCCCATACCGAGGCTATTGGGGCACCCAATGGTGTGGGGCTGGTCAAGGTCATGGGGAGATATTCAGGCTCCATTGCATCTGCTGCCACAAACGCCTTAAGGGAAGTCAACTTCTGTTTGATACCTGAAAGTGATTTTGACCTGGAAGGAGAAAATGGTCTGTTAAAGGCCCTTGAGTACAGACTCAGGGATCGTGGTCATGCAGTGGTGGTTGTGTCTGAAGGCGCGGGGCAGCGGTATGTAACCGGGGACAAAGTAATAAAAGATCCATCAGGCAACATCAAGCTGGGAGACATAGGTGTCTTTCTTCGGGACACCTTTAGAGAATACTTCAATGAGATTGGCATGACGGCCTTTGTCCGTTATATAGATCCCAGTTACATTGTTCGTAGCGTGCCTGCAAACGTGGATGATCGTCTCTACTGCGCAAATCTCGGGCAAAATGCCGTTCATGCCGCAATGGCGGGCAAAACCGCCATGATGGTGAGTCTTTGGAATGACCGCTATGTACATGTTCCCCTTGTCTCTGCCATCAAGCAAAGCAAACGTGTTAATCTGAACAGCAATTTTTGGTTAAGTGTACTGGAATCTACCGGGCAATCTTCCCTGACAAATGAGTAGGTGGCCCGGATCATCCAGATTAGGAGGAAAAATATGCAAAGTCGGAAGATATTAGGTTTTTTCTTGGTCCTTATTATATTTGTCGGTTTTTTTCCTGCCTGCAGCACTCCTGAAGAGAACAAGGCCAAACATTTTGACAAAGGGATGAACTATTTCCAGGAGGAACAATACAAAGAAGCGGTAATTGAGTTCAAGAATGTAGTTCAGATTGATCCAAAGTACGGTCCTGGTCATTACCAAATGGCCCTGGCTTATTTGAAGATTGGAAGTCTGCGAGATGCCTTTTCCGAGCTTCAGAAGACCGTGGATGTAGACCCGGACAATGCCGATGCCCGCCTGAAGCTCGCCCAGATGTTTTTCCTTTCAAAGAAGATCGACGAGGCGGGAAAACATTTGGAAGCGCTGCTTTCCAAGGATCCGTCAAATGTTGATGCTTTATTGTTAAAAGGAGCGTTATTACTTAACCGGGAGAAGCTTGATGATGCCATTTCTGTCTTCAGAAAAGCAGAGGACCAGGCGCCTGATAACAGCAAGGTCTATACGGCCATGGCAAAGGCATATTCCCAAAAAAAGGACATGAATCAGACAGAACTTTTTCTGAAAAAGGCCATATCTGTCAGCAAAAAGGGAAAGGGCCGGGCACAATCGAGGATTGCCCTGTCTTCACTCTATGAATCCACTGGACAAGAGAAAAAGGCAGAAGAAGAGATCAAGATTATTATTGGAGAAAATTCTGAGGAGGTGGATGCCTTGTTGGTAATGGCCGGTTTCTATATACGAAACGGCCGGGATACAGAGGCTGAATCAACACTTCAACAGGCCATAGACCTTTTCCCCGAGGCACCAGCTCCTTTGTTGGCTCTTTCCGAGCTCCAGGTCAAGAAGGGGCATAAAAACAATGCCGTGATTACTCTTGAGAAGGCCCTTATGTTGTCTCCGGATAATGCGAACATAAAGGCAAGATTAGCTGCCCTCAAATATGATCAAGGGAAATTTAAGGAAGCCGAATCCCTGACTGAGGAAGCGTTAAAAGAGAATTCCATCCATCCCGTTGCCCTGCTGGTAAAGGCAAGACTTGCCATGAAAGATAAAGACTTAAAGACTGCAATTGGGTCACTGGGAAAAATCCTTGACCGGCAGCCCGGGAATCCGGAGGCACTGTATTACAGGGGGCTTGCTTATCTGAGCTTGGGTGAGCTTACCAAAGCAGAAGATGATCTGCAAAAGCTGGTCTCAAAACAACCGGGGTTTTTAAAGGCCGGATTGTTGCTTGCTGAAACGGCCTTGAGAAAACGCAAACCTGAAATAGTCACAGAGCAGACTGAGCTGATATTAGCGCGTATTCCGGATGAACCAAAGGCCCTGGTTCTCCATGCTTCCGCCGCCATGATGAACAAGGATTTTAAGACCGCTGAAAAAGACCTGCACAGGGCCCTTAAGGTATCTCCGGATGACGTGTCCGTCCGCTACCTCCTGGGTAGAACATATATGGCGCAAAAGGAGATTAAAAAAGCAAAAGAGTCTTTTATAGGATTGTTATCGGAAAATCCGGGGCACCTTCCTGCGCTGACGTCTCTGGTGACGCTATATATATACGAAAAACAGCCGGATAAGGCACTCAGTCTTTGCGATGAAATGAGGAAAAAGCAACCGGATAACGCGGCAATAGCCATGATTCAGGGGAGGGTACTCCTGCAGGCAGGACATACAGATCAGGCGGAAGCCGTTTTTAAAGATGCCATGGAGTTGAACCCTGATCTCATAGGGCCATATGTCGCTCTGGCAAAAATTTATATATCAACAGACAAGGCAGAGGAAGCTATTTCCCAGTACAGGATTCTGCTGAAAAAAAACCCCAATCTTGTCAGTGCTTACATGGCTATAGGTACCATAGAAGAACAGTCAGGCCATTATGATAAAGCAGAGAAGGCCTATATGCAGGCCCTGGAAATAAAACGGGATTTTGCGCCGGCTGCAAATAATCTGGCATGGTTGTTGGCGGATAAAAAACACGACCTGGACAAGGCCTTTATCTATGCACTGAAAGCCAAGGCCGCAGCCCCTGACCAACCGGCCATACTGGATACTGTTGGTTGGATACTTACGAAAAGGGGGAGCTACGAGCTTGCCATGTCAAACTTCGAAGAGGCCATTCAGAAATGGCCGAATCAGCCTACCATCCGGTATCACATGGCCGTGGCTTTGAAGGGGATGAAAAAGACCGGCGCCGCAAAAGAGGAACTTCAAAAGGCAATCAGCACAAAAGAAGAATTCCCTGAGATTGAAGATGCCAGGAGGCTAATGGAAGAGCTGTCGTGATCGACTTTCGCAGTCTTAGTCGAAGCGACCTTGAAATATGGGCAAAAGATCTGGGCCTGCCGGCCTTCAGAGGCCGGCAGCTCTTCAACTGGCTTTGGAAGCCCGGATTCCGGGATTTTTCCCAAATGACCGATTTCCCTAAGACCCTGAGGACAAAAATTTCCCCAAATGGCCTGCTTACCAACCTTAAGCTTGTGGCAGACCAATATTCTGTTGACGGCACATGCAAGCTGGCATGGAGACTGCCGGATGGGTTAGTGGTGGAAAGCGTTGTGATCCCTGAACAGGGCCACAAGACCCTTTGCATATCCAGCCAGGTCGGGTGTGCTATGGGGTGCAGGTTTTGTCATACTGCCAGGATGGGTTTTCGTCGTCATCTTATCCCTTCGGAGATCGTAGGGCAGGTACTTGCCGCACTAGAATATGTTGAAGAAAAGGAACAGCTCAGGAATATCGTATTCATGGGGATGGGAGAGCCCCTTGCAAACTACGGGAATGTCTTAAAATCCGTTTACATATTAACTGATAACCTTGGGCTAAACTTCTCATTGCGCAGGATGACTGTATCCACCTGTGGTATGATTCCTGAGATATTGCGTCTTGGTCAAGACACAGACGTAGGCCTTGCTATTTCCCTGAATGCCCCTGATGATAAAACCCGGGACAAGATAATGCCCATTAACAGGCGCTATCCCCTCCCACAGCTCATTGAGACATGTAGGAATTATCGGCTTTCCCGCAGGAGACGAATTACCTTTGAATATCTTCTCCTTGCCGGTGTGAATGACAGCGTTGAACAGGCAATTTTACTTACAAAACTTCTCAGGGGAATCCCTTCAAAAATCAACTTGATACCTTACAACGAAAGCAGTGATATTCCCTTCAAACGCCCTGTCCACGCACAGGTTCTGACATTCCAGCAAGTACTCAAAGAGGCCAACTACACTGCCATCATTAGAAAGAGCAAGGGGCAAGACATATCCGCCGCCTGCGGTCAGCTCTATGCAGAAATAGAGCGGCCTAACCCGGATAAACAGGGAAAGTGCCTAAAGTGAACTCAAGTTTAAAGTGCCTTATTCAGTAGATATCCCCGCTCCGGTAAGGATAGTGATTTTATTTGATTCCTGGATTAATTCTTTGATATTTTCTAAACTCATCTTAAGATGATATCAGAAATTGTTTCGTCCTGCTTGTTTGTTATCTTGCCAATTTACTGAATTTGGAGTAAACAGTTTCACTTGAACCTGCATTGAGCGATTAGCTAACCGCTCAAAATAGGTTAATTGGAGTTGATCTGTGGAATTTTAATTTCGATGTATTAGAGGGAATGCATTATGGAATGTACTACAAATAGGCCAGGAGCCCAGTGCAAGTTTATGAGTCAAAATGGCTGCAAGTATTTGGGCGGGGCCTGCTTTGAAATAGTTGAGCAGTGTGAGGGCTGTGCAAGAGTTGTAAACTATGATACTGGCAATTTTTGTTCAGTTTACCCGCATCCTGCAATGAAGTGGCGAAAGGGCATCTGCAACTTTGCAACCCATGTGAAGAAGGAAGTCCCAAAAGACGCTGCCGGCAAAAAGGTCAATCCTCTCAAGGCGGCAAAGCGAGCTTCAAGAGGGCATTAAAGCTACGCTATCAGGTCTCGGGCCAAGTGCCATGCCCCCCAATATCCTCAAATTTGGAGGGGGTATGACATGTGCTCCACTCGTTCTATTCTCATACCTTCTCCATTCCCGCCTGCCGCGTAAGCTTGGCGAGTGGGCAGGAAAAACTCACGAATCAACGGTTCAAATTTTCGGTAAACCCTGAACCTTTGAACCCGTGATTTGTTGATGGCTCTTATGATAGTTATCTTCTGTCAGAAAAAATAACATCGGATAATTTCTCTTTTAGTTTGGCGGAGTAGCTGAAATAATAAGGGATCAGGGATTGGGTTTTATAGTAGATGAAACTAGGCTCGGGAGGTTGAGTATTGGGGAAACCGGATGTCTTCCAGAAATGGGAAAATTATAATAGAGATTATCTGAATGCCTGCCGGGGAAAACAGTTGATCGTTACTTTCTCTGGCGGAAAAGATTCTTCTGCTTGTCTTTTTCTTTTACATAAGGCAAAAGACCAATACAATTATGACCTTGAGGCTCACCTTTATGCCTATCCCAGGCATATTTATAAAGAGGGTTTCAAAGAAAAACTGCTCTCATTTTGGGAAAAACAGGGGGTTAAGCTCTTCTTTCATCCTTCAGAAGAGGATGATTCACTTTTAGAACATCAAGAGAACCCTTGTATAACCTGTCAAGGTATCAGGAAAAAAGCTCTTTTAAGACTTTGGTCTTCCAGAGAAAAATCCATGTCTAATCTGGTCATTGTTTCCGGTCATAGCCTATGGGATCTTGCCGGTTATATCTTTGAGGTATTTATTGCCAGGAATCTTGCTGATTATTCACATCGTGAAAATTCCGTTTCATCTGAGAGATTTATTGAGATATCCCAGCGTTTTTATCCCTTTATTGCAATGAGAGAAAAATACGCTGTTTTCAGACCAATGCTTTGCT
>JAYEFH010000259.1:0-2308 GCA_034658555.1 Thermodesulfobacteriota bacterium
TGTCGTAGGAAACGCAGTTTGGTATTTAGTAGTTTATAGCCGTTTGTATAGTATCATTTGATAAGTAAATAGGGGGGACGTATCACGATCCTCTCGTCCACCGCTCCAGCGGCAAACTAACAAAAAGGGGACGGATCTATTTTTCCATGATAATGAAGGCCAACTCAGCACAAAAACAGAAGGTAGTACAAGCACGTATACTTTTGACGATGCTTATAGGTTGGCTGGAATTTCTGATGGAACCTCCACTTCATATTCTTACGATGGAGCAGGCAACAGGCTTCGTGCAGTACGGGGTGGAACCGAAATCGGATATATCTATGATGCAGTAGGAAATCTGCTTGCGGAAGCGGATAGCAGCAACATCATTACCAGGTATTATATCCATGGTGCCGGATTACTTGCTGCACTAACTCCGGCTGACGCAGTTTACTGCTATCATTTTGATGGTGTTGGTTCCACTGCTGCCATCACAGATAGTTCGCAGGGTGTTGTGAATTCCTATGCCTATACACCGTTTGGTATGCTTTTGAATGAGTCGGAAGCTTTTGCTCAGCCGTTTAAATATGTTGGTAGCCTTGGTGTTATGGCTGAAGACAACGGTTTTTACTACATGAGGGCAAGGTATTATGACCCCGAGGTAGGCAGGTTTATCTCTGAAGACCCGATTGGGTTTGGGGGCGGGTATGTTAATTTGTATGTGTATTGTTTAAATAATCCGATCCTGTATGTCGACCCACTTGGTCTGGAAATATGGGTGATGAACAGGAAGGCACACGGTATTATAGGCCGGTTGGGTGGTAACCATGCTTATCTATGGGATACTACAGCCAATAATGGTCAGGGGGCAGGCTATGGAATGGGCGGAAGTTCTGGATCTGGAGGTCAGTTTACAGAACTGGGCCCCGGGCATGATGCCGGCAGAGTTGTACCAGGGAATGAAGGCAGAGAAGCAGAAATAATAGCTTATATGGAAGAAACAAAGAATACGGGGATGTGGTTTCCTGGAATAAATGATTGCCACAATAAAGTTGATAGAACTCTTAGCCATTTTGGCTTAGAAAATCCTGGAGCACTAGGCGGCAGATTCGGTGCAATTCCAAACGCGACATCGGCCGGGAATGGGAAGAATTTTTAGTGTGCCTCTAATGGAAAATCAAAGAGGTCATGATCCAAGAAAGTTGTTCTTTGTTTTATTAATAGCCATTGGATTATCAATATTACTTACCAATTTGGGCTTTGCCATGGGATCGAAGAATAGACAAGAAGGTAAAGGTCTTTATTTTTACAGTGGTAAGGAAATATCTCGCTTTTTGAAAGAAATCGGGTATCCCAATTATTCAATAAAGGCATCCTGGGATGTTTCGAGAAACTCAAACGGCACTGTACTAAGGTTTTTTGATTGGAGCGATAACAAGGTTCTTGTTGTATCCAGCGATGCTTTTGTTAAGGAAGTAGATTTGCCCGGTAAGGCGACATGGTCAAAAAGATCCGTATGGTTTAACAATAAACACCAAGTTGCTGCATGGCTTGAGGGAGGTAAGGTTTACTTTAGTGAGGGAATAAGTAAAGATCCTTCATGGAAGGTCGATGAAAGTTCTAATGTTTATGGAAAATATTTTATCAAATCGGCGAGTTATTCATCTGATACTCCCTTGCATACGTTATGTAAAACGGAGCTTTATTCCATTGAAAATCCGGACTTACCTCTTGTTGAAATAAGTGCTTGCGGAATTCGCGATATTTTTTTAAAAGACGGCAAAATCATTCTTTTTGCAAACGATTTTGATGGGCAGGTCAACAGAATCAGGGATTCACCAACCGCTCATGTCTTTGAGGCGAAAGATGACAAGCTAATAGAAGTGGAAAAGATTAATATTGAGAGGCCAAAAACATCGCCGGCACCATTCTATGTTATAGATTTTAGTCCTTGGAAAGATGAGATATTGTTTGTTGATGTTTATGACTTCCCCTCTAGGTCAAAATGGTATGTTTATAACTTAAAGACGCATGAGATGAAAAAAATAGGTTATGTACCATTTTCTGGCGGTTGGGGCTTTTATTTGCAATGCGATATTCTTAAAAAGGTTACGAAGAAATTTAGTGATAGAAAGGGTAAATGATCATCAACTTTTTTTAAGGCTAATACGGGGCTAAGCTCAAACATTTGTATGAATGCAAGACATCCAGGGATGGATGGTTGCATCCCTGACCAACAAGTGGGCGGTTGACCAATTGATTGACAACGCCATTACTATCCATCTCGGCAGCAAGGTCATGGAGTACATAAAGCTGGCTGACAACGCCT
>JAYEFH010000260.1:0-2307 GCA_034658555.1 Thermodesulfobacteriota bacterium
GTCTTATCCATGTTTTTGTATAATACCAGATAACCCGTTGATATCAAAATGGAATTGCTTTTCTCAAGCTAAAAGACAATAATTACCTGTTTTCAGTGAGTTAAGTGGACTCTTAACATAATGCAAGTAGTGGAAAGACTCCCCACCCTCTAGAAAACACCGATTAGATTTGGTATACTTCCCATCGGTTTTTTGATAAGTTACCAGGGGGAATTGGTTAACTCATGTAGCGGTACGACCGACTTCTAATATCAACATAGAATCCTGGCTCAAAAATATGGGGTTCTATATACAGATCGTCCGGAGACTCAGTTAGAGGTTGGCATCTCGTTTGTAGTCAGGTCACCCTTCCAGAGGAGGATCGTATGTTATCATTTCCCACTCAGTACAAATACGTCGTTATTGGGGCGGGTATCCACGGTTTGAGCACCGCTTATCATTTGGCGCTTGAGCTAAAAAACAGGGGGCTGGGATCAGGAGAGGAGATTTTGGTTCTGGACAAGACATCCATCGGTGCAGGGGCATCTGGAATTGCCTGTGGTGTGATACGGAACAACTATTTCCAACCGAGCATGCAGCAACTCATGGCCCACAGCGTAAAGACCTGGGATGAGGATGCCAAAGGATATGGGTACCGCCCTGTCGGTTACATGCAGATATCCCCTGAAGTCATGCATGCGGAAGTAGCTGAAATCTATAAACGCCAGAAAGATATCGGATATGAGTCCGAATTTATTGAGGGAGAAAAGGACTGTCTGAAGTACATGAAAAAAAATGTCTTTGATGATTGGCAGGCCAAAAACATCACCTCCATCCTCCATGAGAAGAGAGGTGGGTTTGCACACAATATGAGATCACTTTACATGCTGGCAAATAAGGCAGAAGCTGAAGGTTCACGGATCATGATAGGAGTCAAGGTCACGGGATTGAAGATTGAGAAAGACTGCGTGACTGCTGTGGAAACACCCAAAGGCAACATCGAATGCGATTATGTGGTAATTGGAGCCGGCCCTTGGGCCAAAAGCTTCTGGAAGATGCTCAAACTCTCAGACAGAATTGATGTAAAAGACCGTGATGGAAAGATACACAAAAATGTGAAGATGTGGACATACTGGTGTCTTCAGGAAGGAACGCTTAGTGTTAAGCCCACTTACGGGCTAAATAATGATGGAGAGATGCCGCCGGTCATCCATGTGGATTCCAACGCCCCTTTGTATTCAAGCGAGGATGGTTCCCTGATAACCGATAAGATGTGGGGGATATACTACAAGCCCGATTTCTATGCCAAGGGTGTTCAGGGTGGGGCCGCACCCTATATTGTGGATAAAGGAAGAGGTGGAAGTAGACCCCTATGGAATTGATTCAAAAGAGTTCATTGTGGGTCCCAGATTCGCCCATATGTGGACCTCGGCCCTTGCCCACTGCCAGAAGCGATACGAGGATAAATACCTGAACTATAAGGATGAACCATCCGGGGGCTTCGGGGCCTTTACCCCGGACAACTTCCCCATTTTTGATACGATGAAACAGAACTGCTATCTCATCGCAGACTCCAACCACGGCTATAAGATGATTGGGGTAGGCAAGCTTGTGGCCAAGGAGATCCTGGGAGAGAAGCAGGTCCTTTTGAACCCTTTCCGGTTCGATCGTTACCGGACAGGGGAATTACATCCCGTTTCCAAAAGCCCTTTTCCGTGGAGCTGAGCGCAAACGCCATCCAGCTTAATGGGCATTCCGCAATCTTTGTAGATTCTTCAACCTGATTCATTGCAGGAATGATTTTATTAGAGGTGAAGCCCTCCGGAAAAAATGAGGAGGATTCTATTGACATGTTGACGCTTGTGAAACGGAAGTGAGACCGGGGTAGCGACTAAATGTGGTATTCTTCACATCGGCTTTTTGCTAGAATACTGCAGGGGTAATGAAGTCTATCGAAATTCAAGAATAACTATCCTATACATCCGGTCAGACCACCTCAGAATAGTGATGTTTTCATCTGGTAATATTAAATCCTTTGCGATTACGATTTCCGTGAAATTCGAGCCTAAAATCATCTTCCTCAGAGTCATGTAGGTCACCCATACTTGCGTACTGATCTCCCCATAATAGTCATACATACCATTAGGTATGCTTTAACCCCATTATGTCTCCAATTTCCGCTATTCCTCACCAACCCATACCGTCCTCAACAAGATATTGTAGAGACCCAATCAAATAGCCTGTACAAAGATGAAGGATCGGGTTTGCCACCTTGCAGACCATTTCTTCCGTAATGTCGGGCTTGCGGGGAGGGCTTATTTTCTGGTC
>JAYEFH010000261.1:0-10031 GCA_034658555.1 Thermodesulfobacteriota bacterium
ACGAGCCGAGGCTCAAGGATTTCTGATGGACGAGGACGTTTTCAAGGCCCTTTCGTGAAGATAATTCTTGGTGCCGACGTCGTTATCACTGGCGGGCTATAAGGGCTGCCCCCAAAAGCCCCAGTTGAGGGGATATCACCACATAAGTCGGGATGTGTTTCAATATCTTTTCCATGCGGCCTTTGGTCTCAAAGGCCTGCCTGAAGCCGCCTTCACTGAGTATTGGGAGTATTTTTTGAGCAATTCCTCCAGCTATATAGACTCCGCCGGTGGCAAGGCACTTAAGAGCGAGATTCCCAGCCTCTGCCCCGTATATGCTGCAGAACATCCTGACTGCCTGTCGGCACAAATCGTCTGTCCCTTGCAGGGCATGCCTGGTGATGAGAGCTGCATGGTCTTTTTCCTTTACTGATTGCCTGAAAAAAACGCTTTCTTTGGAATTTTGCTCTTTCAGTAAGAATTTGTAAATATTGACCAACCCAGGCCCTGAGAGAATCCTTTCTACACAGACATGAGGGAATTCCTTCATCAGGTATCTTAACAGGCACATCTCTTCTTCGTTTCTTGGAGCAAAGTCCACGTGGCCACCCTCTGTGGGCAAGACTATGTAGCCTTTATTGCAGGGTGCAAGTATGGCTTGGCCGAGTCCTGTACCTGCGCCCAGTATGGCCTTGGGACCGTCTGATATTGATCTTCCCCCGCCGATTTGGAGCAGTTGGTCTTTGTGTAAGACGGTAACACCCCATGCAGCGGCCTCAAAATCATTTATAAGATAAAGGGTTTCCAGGCCGAAGTGCTCTTTCAGGTCGTGACCGTCAATAGTCCATGGAATATTCGTGGCATCAACCCTGTTTCCCTCCACTACCCCGGCAACAGCCAGGCAGGCACATTGGGGGATTTGTTCAGGCACGTCTTTTACGAAAACTGTAAAGACATCTTCGAATTTATTAAAATCCTTTGATGGATAGTGCTTCTCAAAAATGATCGCATTTCCATCTATAATTGCAAAGCGGGCATTAGTGCCCCCAATGTCTCCTGCAATGACTTTCACTGTTTATTGTCCTTTCTTGAGCTTGATGTGAGCGATTAGCTGTTAGCAATTAGCGTTTAGCTTTGAAAAATGTAATAGCAGAACATCTTGTAATCATTAAGCTAATAGCTAAAGGCTAATCGCTTAATTTACCTTAATTCAACATTTGATCTGTAAGCATTTACAGGGTGCTGCATATACGAGGCATACGAGTACGCAGACGTACTCCCTGTACTTCAAGTGCCCGACCTGCCTGCCGGTAGGCAGGCAACAAAGCAGATGCGGTGCCCTGAACGCTTACCCCCTTATAGCCCTTGAAAGATCCCTTGTAAGCGTCAGGACGCGGATAGAGAGCTCACGAGACAGGAGACCTGTGCCACAACTGGGAGTAATGAGCGCCTGTCTCTTCACCATATCCGGATCTGCGCCTAACTGTTTTACATCCTCGTCCCACAGGGTCTTTAGACTTGAAACATCTTCTTTTTTCAGGTCTTCTTCGTTTAATGTGGGAACAAGGCCCCAGGCGATTATCTTTCCTTTTTTCAGGAAATCCGACAGTTGTTCCTTATACAGGACTATGCGGTCAAAAAAACCATAGGCATCGAAACTCAGGATATCCACCGGAGTTTCCAGGATCACAGACCAATCTGTGTTTGCGCATACATGAATACCTGAGATGCCGCCTGCCTGTTGTACTGTATCAATTACCTCGGTCAGGTCGGAAATTACATCTTCCTTTGTGACGCCGACCATGGCAGAGGACCCGAATCCGGCAAGCGCCGGCTCATCCAGGAACAGGATTACCTCATGGTCCAGGGCCTTCATTTTTTCTACCTGGTATCTGGCCCTGAGGGCGATGGCCTTGACTATCACATCACGGAGTTGAGGATTGAAGAAGGCCAGGCGACCGGATTTGTCCTTAAGGCCGCTCAGCATGGTAAAGGGACCTGTGATCTGGCCTTTGAGGGCCATGGGCTTGGAGCCGGCCTGTGGGATCGTTTCAAGAAATGCCTTGAAACCGCGTCCGGTTTTGTCGGAAAAGGCAAAGACGGATTGTTTCAGAGGCATCCCTGCCTCAGTGACCCCCAGATACTGTTCATAGAAGGAGAGGAGTTCCTGCTCAAAGGCCGGATCTTCTGTGTCAAAGTGGAGGGAGTCTCCCTCTCCCCGTATTCCGGGAAGACCTTCTGTAAACTGGGAAAGGAGCCTTTCCTCCGGATATCCGGGTAGCTGGGCCCAGAGCGGAATTTCTGGCATGTACTCCAGGATAAGCCTGGTGGCTTCCTGGTGATCCGAGAGGGGCAGACTTCCAATCAGTGTTGGTAATGCATTGGGTTTAAGGGCCATTTTGTTCCTCACAGGTATTTAATTTTATACTGTTCCAGGTGAAACTCAGGTTTTGAGACAATGGTGATTTCCCTCTTAAGGGATTTTTCCAATAGTTCCACATTGTGGGCCTCTTCCTTAAAGAGCATTTCTCCTATCTTGGGATGGATAAGGACATGTATGCCGGTGCTGTCATCATGTATTGTCTCTCGCTGTATTCTGTGGAAGATTTCGTAGCACAAGGTCCTTTTGGATTTGAGTTCGCCGGTCCCGTCACAGTAGAAGCAGGGTTCGCAGAGTACATGGTGCAGATTTTCCCTGTTTCGCTTTCTGGTCATCTGGATGAGGCCGACTTCTGATATTCGGAGGATATTGGTTTTGCTCCGGTCCTTTTTAATGGCCTCTTTGAGGGTCTTAAACACATCTTCTCTGTTTGCGGCATTTTCCATATCTATAAAGTCGATTATGATCAGACCGCCCATGTTTCTGAGGCGGAGCTGATAGGCGATCTCCTTGGACGCTTCAAGGTTTGTCTTAAGAATAGTGTCCTCAAGGTGACGTTTTCCTATATATTTCCCTGTATTAACGTCTATGGCTATGAGTGCCTCCGTGGTCTCCATGAGTATGTATCCGCCGGATTTCAGCCACACCTTTTTACGAAGGGCCTTTGACAATTCTACTTCAATGCCGAAGGCATCAAAGATAGGCATTGACTGCTCATAGAGTTCAACACTGGGCCGGAGGTGAAGGGCAAAGGTCTCAATAAAGGCCAGAATACGCTCATGGGCGGGTCTTGAGTCAACCACCAGCCGTTTTACATCACACGTAAACAGGTCCCTTACTACCCTGAGGGTAATATCCAGGTCTTCATAGACAAGACTCGGGCAGTGAAGGCTTTCAGCCCTTTCTTGGATATTTGTCCAGAGGTGAAGGAGAAATTCCATCTCGGCCTGGATGTTTTCCGCAGTAGCGCCTTCACTTGCTGTTCTGGCTATAAATCCGAAACCATTTGGACGCAGTGAATCTATTATCTCTTTTAAACGGTTACGCTCAGACTCGTCTTCGATCCTGCGAGAGATCCCCATATGGTTCATAGTCGGCATGAGCACCAGGTGTCTTCCTGGGAATGAGATGTGGGAAGTGACCCTGGCGCCCTTGCTTCCCAAAGGATCCTTGGCTACCTGGACCAGGATTTCCTGACCTTCGTGAAGCAGGTCCTCTATCCTGAAAGATGGAGGGGTGTAGTGCAGGGAGTGTTCTTCCTCAGCGGTAAAATGTGCTAATTGGTTTTTCTCGTCCTCGCTTCTGCCAAGCATCAATTCAAACTCGGAAAGGTGGTCGTAGACATCCGTTACATATAAAAAGGCCGTACGTTCGAGCCCAATGTTTACAAATGCGGCCTGCATCCCGGGAAGGACCCTTACAACACGTCCTTTGTAGATATTCCCCACATATCCCCGCTCGGCTACCCGCTCTACGTGGAATTCCACAACAGAGCCGTTTTCCAATAAGGCGACTCTGGTTTCCCATGGAGTGACGTTGATGATGAGTTCGGCATTCATAAGATTATTCGTATTTGCGGACAAGGACGTGTCTGCGTCCCATGTTGTCTGTGGGGCTTACCACCCCGGCATGCTCCATCTGTTCTATCATTCTGGCTGCCCGGTTGTAGCCCACACGCAGCCTGCGCTGGAGCATAGATATGGATGCCTGGCCGGTCTGGGTGACCATCTCAACGGCCTCGTCATATTTATCGTCAACCGACTCCCCGCCGGGGCCTGATGTCTCAGAATTCTCTTCTCCGGGGATGGGTTCAATCACCGTCTGATCATAATCGGGCTCACCCTGGGCCTTAAGGAACTCCACTACCCGGACTATTTCCTTCTCAGATACATAGGCCCCGTGGATACGTTCCAGGGCGGAAGACCCTGGAGGCAGAAAGAGCATGTCCCCCATTCCAAGGAGCCTTTCAGCTCCCATAACGTCCAGTATGGTCCGGGAATCCACTTTGGAGGAGACCTTAAAGGAGATCCGGGCAGGGAAGTTCGCCTTGATAAGGCCTGTAAGTACATCAACCGACGGCCTCTGAGTGGCCACGATGAGATGAATTCCCGCGGCTCTTGCCATCTGAGCAAGACGTGTGATTGCCGACTCCACTTCCTTGGAGGAGACTATCATCAGGTCTGCCAGCTCGTCTATGATGATTATCAGATAGGGAAGGGGCTCTTCAGCGGTTTTGTTGTATCCCTGGAGGTTTCTTGCCTGGGCCTCTTCAAGGAGCTGATAGCGACGCTCCATCTCCATCACCGCCCACCTCAAGGCCCTAGTGGCTTCTTTGGGCTCGCTTACAACCGGATGTAAAAGGTGAGGAATCCCGTCGTAAAGGGAAAGCTCTATCCTTTTGGGATCTATCATAAGAAACCTCAGCCTGTCCGGGTGATGGCCATAGAGCAGAGAGCAGATCATGGCATTAAGCCCCACACTTTTCCCGGTACCAGTGGCACCGGCGATCAGCAGATGTGGCATTTTTGTGAGGTCTGTAACCACAGGCTGACCCACAATATCCTGACCAAGAGTCAGGGGGAGCCTTCCCATGGTTTTTTGAAAAATATTGCTCGAAAGGATTTCCTTTAAATAGATTATATGCCTGGTTGTGTTTGCCAATTCGACACCGATAACCGCCTTGCCGGGAATAGGGGCAACTATTCGGACGCTGTGGGTCCTGAGGGCCAGGGCCAGGTCATCAGCAAGAGATGCCACCTTGTTGATCTTAATCCCTGGAGCAGGCGAATATTCATACATTGTAACAACCGGTCCGGGACATATCTCTACAACGTTTCCGGCAACTCCGAAATCCAGGAGTTTTTTCTCAAGTAACCGGGCATTAGAGAGATAGACCTCTCTGTCTGTTTCCTCATTTTCTTCCGGCGGGTCATTCAGTAAGGTCAAGGACGGCAGAGAAAAGTCCCCCGCGACCGGGCTTATTTGAAACTTTGATTGCTCCTGCCCTTTAGCATCTTGTCCCTTTGCGCCTGAATTTTTCCGAGACTCGGTAATCTTGGGAATATCCAGTACAGGGCCTTCAAGGTGAACGTCTTTCTCTGAGGCCTGTTTCATGTTCCGATTAGGGGGCTTTAGAACCCTGGTTCGTTGAAAAAGACCGCATTTTTTGATTGAAGAGATAGCCGGCCGGATATTTGCCAGGGAAAATGTGGTTGCAGCCAATAGGCCTGTGATGAACAGGACCACTCCGGACAATATAGTTCCCCATTTCCCGATCCAGTTGATAAGAAAAGCAGCAAGACTGAGACCTACAATCCCTCCACTCGCTGCATTGGGCGTGACGGCAGTGCCTTCCCCGGTCGTAGACGATAGGGCAAAGGCCATACTTGTGGCTATTAGCATGGCCGTCCAGCCAAAGATCAACAATGGGAACGAAGGGAGTCGGTCTTTTTTTGAACAGAAGAGAGACCATGCCATCGCAGCAAGGATTATCGGTATCCACCATGAAGCAAACCCCAGCGTTTCCATAAAAAAAGCTGCCAAGTTGGCCCCTACAGGCCCCATCCAGTTGCTGGAACCTTTAAGTGCATAATGGTTAAGGGAAGGGTCCTCAGAGGAATAGCTCAGTAAAGAAGCGCAGGCGAATATAGCACCTGCCAGGAGAAAAAGTCCCGGTATTTCCTGAAGTAAGGACCCTTTCTGGTCTAAATTATTATTGTTGGCCCTTGATTTGGTTTTATTGGACATTCTTAAACCCACCGAACTGTGAGCGTTTACAGGGTGCTGCAGATGCGAGGCAGAGGGTACGCAGACGTACTTCCTGTACTTCAAGTGCCCGACCTGCCTGCCGGCAGGCAGGCAACAAAGCAGATGCGGTGCCCTGTGAACGCTTACGATGTTTCAATACTTTCGCACCCATAATACTATAACGACAAATGACTGGAAAGGCTCAAATGGTTCCAAGGGTTAACCAAAACCAGCTTTTTTTACCCTAAGAGTGATTTGCTGATAGATATACTTGGAGATTTTTCTGACCTTTAGTACTGTGGTTTAAAACAGATTTTTTGAGATATAGATAGGAGAATATTCGGTGAAAATAGCAGTAAGCGGCAAAGGCGGCGTAGGGAAAACCACCATCAGTGCCTTTCTTGTTCAGGCTCTAGCAGACAGGGGTAGGCAGGTGCTTGCCATTGATTCGGACCCAAGTCCACATCTTGCGAGGGCCCTTGATTTTCCGCAGGCAGAGGATATCCGCCCGATAGCGGAAATGCAAAAGCTTATTCAGGAAAGATCCGAGAGAGACGGCCCTTTTTACCGGTTAAATCCAAGGATAAACGATCTCCCGGAGCGTTTTATGAGGCAGAAGGGAAACATCAAGCTCATGGTGCTTGGGGCCATTCAACAAGGAGGGGCAGGATGCGCATGTGCTGAAAATGCAGTGCTCAGGACTCTTTTGAATACCTTGCTCCTTTCTAAGGATGAGGACATAGTCGTTGATATGGAAGCAGGAGTTGAACATCTGGGCCGGGGCACGATTGCCAGTGTTGACCACCTGCTGGTAGTAATTCAGCCCTATAGAGGAAGTCTTGAGACCGCGAGTAAAATACTGGCCCTTGGAAAAGATTTGAAGATGAATCATCTTGAAATAGTGGTCAATCAAGTACATGGCCAAGAAGACCTTAACTACATAGAGGAGAACTTAGACATCAAGCCCATAGGTGTCTTTTTTGCCTCAGACGAGGTCAGGGAGGCTGAAAGGGCAGGGGCGCCGATTTATGAGGCCGGCTCCACATTTGGGAAATCAGCCGAGGATCTCTTAGACATACTGGAGCAGATGACATGATCAATACATTTCCTCCACTTGCGGATGTGCAAAACCTGCCTGACAATCGGCAAATTCCTCTTCGCAAGGTGGGTATAAAGAATATCCGTTACCCAATAACTGTCCTTGATAAGGCAAAAGGCACCCAACAGACAGTGGCCAGTGTCAATATGTATGTGAATTTGCCCCACCAGTTCAAAGGGACACACATGAGCCGTTTTGTGGAGATACTGAACGAATATAGCAGAAAAATTAATGTCAAGACCTTTGCCAAAATTCTTACTGAGATGAAGGACCGCCTGGACTCACAGGAGGCCCACCTTGAGGTGGATTTCCCCTATTTCATAGAAAAGCAGGCACCAGTGACCAAGACACCCGGGCTCATGGAATATGGCTGTGGTCTCCATGGCGCCATGACCGATCAATTTGATATGATTTTGGTGGTCAGGGTACCCATTACTACTGTGTGCCCGTGCTCAAAAGAAATATCTGACTACGGCGCTCACAACCAGAGGGGAGAGGTGAGGGCGTGGGTCAGGTTTGATCATTTTTTATGGCTTGAAGACGTGATTACAGAAGTGGAAAAGGCGTCTTCTTCAGAAGTCTATTCAGTGCTCAAGAGACCCGACGAAAAATTCGTTACGGAAAGGGCCTATGAGAAGCCGATGTTTGTAGAGGATGTGGTAAGGACCGTATGCCAGGGTCTTAAAGCGTTACCTGGAGTTACATGGTTTGCAGTAGAGGCGGAAAACTTCGAGTCTATTCACAACCACTCTGCTTATGCCTGCACTACCCAGTGTCTGAACAAAAAAGCCGTTCAGACACAATTTTGAAGTAAAATAGGAAATAATGTAAACATTCATGGGTTCAAAAGTTCAGGGTTCAAGGGCTAAGAATTTCAGGATTTACCGATTAGGTTAAATTTTTAATCAGTTTGCGAGCTGCCTCGCAAGCCTTTCCGAATTTGCAACGCAGTCATTGAGACTCACACCCCCAAGCCAATTACATCTGATATAGAGTCCGGGATAAGACCTCAGGGCGGAGTCGATCTCAGAAGCAAGGGCCTGATGTCCTTTCTCGTACTGTGGAATGGCCTCCTCCCACCGGAAAATTTTTACAAATTCCGGGGTACCCTTTAACCCAACAAGCTCTGAAAATTCCTTTACGACCAGATCCAGGAGAGATGCATCAGGGAGTCCGGCCAGATACGGGGCCCTTGCACCACCTACCAGGGTCCTTATCAGTTGATAACCTTCGGGGGCCCTGTTGGGAAAAATGGATGAATCCCAGAGAGACCCAAGGATCGAGCGCCTCTCACTGCCAGGTGCAAGAAACCCGAATCCATTCATGGGATTCTCAGTGGTCCCCTGCTTAATGCCCATGCACACGATACTCACAGGGGGATAATTTATTTTCACTGCAAGTTTTACAATGTCCGGGGTGGTGTCCTTAAGTGCTTCTGAAGCCGCCTTAACAGGACACGCCAGCACCACGTGGCCGGCATCAAACTCCTCCCCATCTTTTAAAAAGACACGCCAGCCGGTATTCTGCTTTGAAATCGAAGCTACGGAAGAGTTTAGCCGTACTGCAGGACCCAGTGCCCGGACAAGGGCATCTACAAGCTCATTCATGCCTGTAGCAAAGGAAGTAAGAACGCCTCCGGGACCGGCACCCGGTCCCTTTTTCCCCTTTTTCCTTGCATCTCTCTGTAGCTTGATCATTGCCCTGATCAAGCTTCCGTAGTCACGCTCAAGTTCGTGAATCCTGGGAAAACAGCTCCGGAGAGACAGTCGTTCCGGGTCTCCGGCATAAATCCCTGTAGCCATGGGATCTATGAGGTATTTAAAGGCTTCTTTGCCAAGGCGCCTTCTCGCAAAATCAGCCAGGGATTCGTCCCTGGAGATGTCACCTTTTGACACAAGGACCTCGGCCAGGACCCTCAATCGTCCGGGCAGAGAGAGTAATTTCGAGCTTAAGAACTGCGCGGGTGATACAGGGAGTTGAGTCAACTGCCCGTTCTTTATCACAAAACGGCGTTTGGCTGCGTCATTGCTCCTCATGGGCTCAAGGCCGAGCCTGGCGGCAAGGGCAAGGGTTGAAGGCTTGTTGTCAAGGACGCCGTTTACGCCCTTTTCGCACACAAAGCCATCTTCTTTTATGGTCCACGCCTTGCCTCCGGCCCTGGCATCCGCCTCAAGCACCAGGACTTCCCACCCTGGCCTGAGTTCCTTGAGGAACCAAGCAAGGGAAAGGCCCGACAACCCGCCTCCTGCTATTATTACTCTAGCCATCCTGCCTTCTTCAGACCCTGTTCCACCAGATTAGAAAGCGCATTGATAAACAAATGCCTGTTATTAAGAGAAGGCGTGCGGACAAGGTTTACTCCCTTTTCGGCCATCATCTCTGCGTAAAGCATGTCTATTTCGTAGAGAGTCTCCACATGATCCGACACAAAACTTATAGGAAGGACCAAGAGGCTATGAAAACCCTTTTCCGCAAGCTCGTTCAGCAAAACATCGGTCCCGGGCTCAAGCCACTCTACAGGACCGCTCCTGCTTTGATAGCACAAATGGCCCTTAATGCCGGTTAGTTTCTCAAGGGCCGTAATAGTACGGTAAAGGTGCTCCACATAGGGATCACCTTCCTCCACCATGCTTTTCGGCAAGCTGTGGGCGCTATACACCAGGACGGAATTCTTTTTGTCTTTTACCTTTTTCAGACCTTCTTGCACAACATCCGCCAGGGCCTCGACATAACCCGGATGATCCGGGAAGCTGTCTATGACATGGGTTTCAAGCCCAAGCCTTCCTGCGCATCTTTCAAGCTCCCCTATGGAAGAACCGCTTGTAG
>JAYEFH010000262.1:0-10016 GCA_034658555.1 Thermodesulfobacteriota bacterium
CGAGCATAACGGGTTATGTGATCGACGAGCAACGAAGAAGACGGCAAAAAAGACATTAATTTGTTCAAGTTATTTATTGTACGTTCCTTAGTATTTTGGATCTTTCTCTTCTGATTTGGTCAAAATATCTGCACTGAGTCTTTGAGAAATTGTTTCTGCCTGTATAGCAGAAAGTATAATATGGTTGCTATCAGTTACAATTATGGAACGAGTTCGACGCCCCTGACTTGCGTCAATAAGGCGGGTATTGACCTTTGCTTCCTCTCTCAAACGCTTCATGGGAGCAGATGACGGACTAACTACGGCAACAACACGTTCCGCCACTATTGTATTACCAAAACCGATATTAAGCAGTTTACCTCTACAACTCATAATATACTCTCCTTTATAAAATTCCTATACTACATTCTGAACCTGTTCGCGCATCTTTTCCAGCTCACCCTTGATCTCAACGACCGAGCAAGAAATCAGAGAATCAGATGACTTGGAGGCCATAGTGTTGACTTCTCTGAATAGCTCCTGGAGTAAAAAATCCATTTTTCTGCCTATTGCCCCCCCCTTCACAAAAAACTCTCTAAACTGTTCTATATGGCTGCGAACCCGAACTATCTCCTCTGTAATATCCAACTTATCGGCAAGTATTGCCATCTCTTGAATTAAACGTCCTTCGTCTGCGGGTATATCTCTTAAAATCGACTGAATCCTATCCTTGAGCGCTTGCTGGGCCTTCTTGAGGTGCTCTTCTGTCCGCTCTGATATTTCTTCAATCCATTGCTCAATCTGAGACAGCCTTGATTTTAAATCTTTTTCCAGGGCGAATCCCTCCGCGGCTGACATTGCTACTGCCTTGTCAAGCAACTCCTCTAATTGACCCTTTATTCTTTCCCATGCCTTTTCCGTATCCGGTCCCTGTTCTTGAACAGTGATAACGTCCTTTAAAGAATACAAAAGCGTCGGAAGATCCATAGTACCCTCTAGACCAAGATCATCAGCCAACGACTTGACTGCATTTAGATAAGAACGTCCGAGATCCAGGTCAGGCTCAAAGACGGACTTTGTTGCATCACTACCTTCGTGCTGTATGCTCAGGTCAATGCGGCCGCGAATCATCTTCTCCTGTACCAATTTCTTAATGCGGTCTTCAATGGAATTTATCCACCGGGGTAACCTGATATGGATATCACAGAACCTTCCATTTACAGATTTCAGCTCCAATGCGGAAGACCAGCCATCCCCCGCATATTCCTCATGTGCAAATGTAGTCATACTGCGTAGCATTGGATCACCATTTTTAATAATAAATGTTGGATTTTGAATGTTAAATGTTGAATTAAGGTATATATCTATGTTGGATTAACTGAAATACCCTCAGTTATTTGACCATTTCGGGCTCTCGCTTCGCTGAATTTTTGCAGATAAGATTTCCTCACATTGTTCCAGAACTCTATCACCTCTTTCGATGCATAGTCAGGGAAAGTCCATGGTAAGGGCACAAAAGAATCTTTCCGGTATACGAACGTCAGATCTGCAAATACGCCACGGCCAAGATAAATCCGGTGGGGATAATTCTTGCCTGTGGCAAGCACAAAACGTTCAGCCGTTAAAATGCCAGGATCAATATTTGCTCGTCTTTTTCCTTCTTTACTAAATTCCTGTTCCAGTTTATGAGTGGCGTGTTTTATTTCAGCTAAAGTATCTTGAGACACCAATTCTGCAAGACTCATAAATATCCTCTTGAGGTTGCTCCCAAACTCCGGTTCATAGTAGGAAGTCCGGTCGAACGGAATAACCGGACTCTTAAAATCAGCAGTGCCGTATGCACCACACAGGGCATCCGCCACTCTGTTTATGAGTCCTTCTTGCTGAGAAAATATGCTGCAAACCAGCTTGGCCGGCAGCGGAGAATGTAATATGCTCATTATCCGAAAAGCAGATGCGGTGCCATGTGAACGCTTACAAAATTTCCATAATTTCTTCAGCAGTCACAGTAGCAGTTCCGATCTTTCCCACAACTACACCCGCGGCAATATTTGCTAAATAAGCTGCTTCAGGAAAAGTGAGCCCATTGACTATTCCCAGTGCCATGGCCGCTACGACCGTATCTCCTGCACCGGTGACGTCAAAGACCTCACGTGCCATAGTCGGCACTGTAAATAATCCTTTTTCTCTTTGCCATAGGGCCATGCCGTGCGATCCCCGGGTAATGAGTACCGCCTCTGTTCCAAGTCTCCCATGAATCTCTTGTGCAGCCTGACTGAGGCTCTCTGTATTCTTAATTTTAAAACCTGCCATTGCCTCTGCCTCTTGCCGATTAGGGGTCACCAGTGTCACTCCATGGTAGAGGTGACTATTGGCAGGCTTGGGATCTACTAAAAGGGGAATGCCTCTCTCTCCTGAGATCTTCCTTAATTCATCCATGAAGCGAAGCGAAACCACACCTTTGGCATAGTCAGATACAATAATTCCGTCAATTCCAGGAGCCAGTCTTTCAAATGCCTCGGCCAGGGCCTTTATTGATGAATCGTTTAAGGAGTTATTATTCTCCCTGTCAACCCTTACTACCTGCTGACCCCTGGCGATTATCCTGGTCTTGATCGTTGTAGGACGTGTGCCGTCAACAACAGCGGTCGAATCTATACCCCCGGATCTGGCGAGTTCCCTGAGGTCCTCGCCCATGGCATCTTTTCCGACTACGCCACCAAGGATTACAGGGCTGCCCATGGCCCTGAGGTTATTTGCCACATTTGCCGCACCACCAAGGAGCATGGTCTCCTTCTGGACTTCCACTACAGGGACCGGGGCCTCGGGAGATATCCTCGACACATCACCCCATACAAACTGGTCAAGCATGATATCTCCGGCCACCAGCAGGCAAGAGGAGTCAAATCGACGAACCGCTTCTTTAAGTCTTTCTATGCGATCTTTCATTTTTTTGATAGGCGTTCAAAGGTTCAGGGTTGCTTTTCTGAACCCTTGAACGGTTACTTTCTTTTTACAGTATAAGGCTTGGCCTCATCTATCAGCATCACAGGAATACCTTCCCGTATCTCGTACAGCAGACCGCAGCTCTCACAAATCAGCCCATCTTCGTTTTCAGTAAGCTTCACCTCACCCTTACACTTGGGACACGCAAGAATATTCAACAGCTCAGGACTAATTGGCTTGCTCATAATCTACCTCCAATCACCAAATCACTTAATCACCCAATCACCCAATTCTTCCAACCGCCTCGATTACCTGCTCAGGAGAAATATCCATCATGCATTTCGGGTCGGGACAATGACGTTTAAAACACGGACTGCATGAAAGCCCCAATCTAATGACTTGTTGTTCCCTTCCAAAAGGACCCGTCCTCCATGGAGCCGTGGGTCCGAACAGAGCAACCATGGGGGTTCCGGCTGCGACCGCCAGATGCATGGGACCTGTATCGGTACTTACCACTGCCCCTACCCTCTGGTACAAAGCAGCAAGGGTCCTGAGGCTGGTCAGCCCGGTAAAATCAACAACAGGATGTTTTGCGAACTTTGCGATATTAGAAGCAAGGCCCTTATCGCCCGGTCCTCCAACTATAATGGGGACCATATCCCATCGTTCGAAACAACTGTCTGCCACTTCTGCAAATCCCTTTGGGTCCCATCTCTTTGTTTCCCACGTGGCTCCAGGATTAAGGCAAAGTATGCGGCAATCTCCCGCACCTGCTTCCTTCAACAGTCGGTCTACTTTCTCTATGTCAGCCTTTCCAATGGCTAAGGGAAACTCAGGTTCCTTAATATCCGCACCCATATGAGCGGCCAGCCTGAGATAGCGGAACACAGCATGCTCGTCAGGATCATAACGGAGAAGCTTGTCCGTTAGAAATATAGAACTTCCCTCTCTCCCTTCTGCAAAACCAAGCTTGCATGCCCCTCGCGAAAGTCCTGTCAAGACACCGCTTTTCAGCAGACCCTGGAAGTCTATCACAATATCGTATTTTTTGCTGCGAAGGTGCTTAATAAAACTCCCGGCCTCTTTAATCAACCTTGGCCACTGTCTCATATTACCGCCTAGTTTTCCAAACCTGCGCCTGGGGTAGATTATTACTTCATTCAGCATAGGATGAGAGCAAAGCAGGTCAGAGGCTGCCTCATCCACCAGCCAGCTTAGATGTGCATCAGGATATCTCTTGCGCAAGGCGGCAAGGGCGGGAAGTGTATGTACTACATCTCCTATAGCGCTGAGTTTTACCAACAGTATTCGCATATCCATGTACAGGCATCAAATAGATCCGATGCAATGTGGGGCAATCGCTCCTTCTGGTCCGGCAAGAGCCGTGAAAGGGTCTCCTTTCCATAGCCGGTCAAGACAAGTACGGGCTTTGCCCCCACACGCCAGGCAATCTCCAAATCTCGAATACTGTCACCCACAACAAAAGATTCCTCCTGAACTATGCCTAATTCCTTGATGGCAAGATCCACCATGCCCCTAAAGGGCTTACGACAACTACACTTTACCCTGTATTCTCCCTTCCCTTCAGTTGGATGATGCGGACAGTAATACCACCTGTTCACATAGGCATTACTTTTAGAAAGACGTCTTGCTATCTCTTCATGTACCTTTCTGACAAAAATCTCGTCGAAGAAGCCCCTGGCCACCCCGGATTGATTGGTTATCACAACGACTTTATAGCCGGACTCATTGAGGAGACGAATACCCGAACCCGCCCCTTCTATCAAGACAAGATCCTCGATCCGGCGCAGATAACCGACTTCTTCATTGATTGTCCCGTCTCTGTCGAGAAATACTGCTCTTCTAATGGTCATTGGTTTATTGGGTTCAAGGGTTTATTGGGTTCGTTGGATTATTGGGCACGGTTCCCTATGTCGTGATTCTTGATCAAAATATTTGCGGATTGCAGGAAAAATGCCGACCAGGTATCTATTTACAGACAAACCCAATAAACCCAATAAACCCTTGAACCCAATAAACCTATTCCAACTGTTTCAGGCAAGCATGTAAAACTTCCTCAACCTCAATCCCGAGCAGACATTTAAAATCCGTAGGACAACTGCGTTTAAGGCACGGGCTGCATGGAAGTTCGTGGCGAATTATAACACTATCGGCTGACCATGGACCTGTTGTAACCGGATTTGTAGAACCAAAAATCGCGACCAAAGGAATCCCTAATGCTGCGCCGATATGCATAAGACCTGAATCATTTGTCACGAGCAAATTGAGGTTTGATATAAGCCCCATGGCCTCAGCAAGGCTTGTCTTTCCTGCCAGATTGCGGCCCCTTTTACCAATAGGACCGCAAATGTCCTCTGCCACAGTCTTTTCCTTGTTGGTCCCGAAGACCAATATATGACAATCTTTAAAATGTTCAACCAGGGCCTTTCCTAAAGCTATAAATTTCTCCACAGGCCAGCATTTTGCCGGCCCATATGCGGCGCCCGGATTAAACCCCACGAGTAACGATCCTTGATCCAACCCCATTTGAGCAAGTATCTGCCTGGCCCCTGACTTTCCTTGGGCTGGGACTTTAAGGAATAGCCCGGTTTGTTCCACGCGGCCTACTTTATTGGTTGAATAGGTATTAGAATGCAAGCGGCCTATATGATCAACAAGGTTTAGATAGTAGAATATTTCGTGTTTACTCCTGCGGTCCTCAGGTACTGATACCGGCAAAGAGAGAATCATGCGTCTTGCGTCGGTGGCATAACCCACGCGCTCAGGTATATGGGCAAGCCACGCAATCAGGGCTGACTCAAAGGAGTTTGGGAACAGGATAGCAAGATCAAAAATTTTGTTCCTAAGAGATTTGGCTAGGATTAATTTTTCCAAGATCGTACTGTTACTGCACGTGCTGCCGTAAGATATAACTTCATCTACAGCGGGATTTCCGGAGAATACAGGTTCTACCCAAGGCCTTGCCAAAATAGAAATATGGGCTTTTGGATAGTTTTTTCTGAGTGCCATCACTGCCGGTGTAGTCATGACGGCGTCTCCGATCCAATTGGTGGATCTAATCAATATCCGGGGATTTGACCCTAAATTCTTTCCAGTTCTCAAGAATGTACCTGTGTTTTGTTCTTTGACCTATTTAAATGCCAACGTCTGTAGTATAGAAATAAAATAGAAAATTGTAGCAGACGACCTTCGGCGTTTTGTATCTTCATTTCATGCAGTTTCTTGATACCGGCTTCGAGTTTCTTCATGCCATTTGGCTCCTTCGGGTGTCCTTGTCAAACACTTTCATCAACAAATTTCTGACACTGAGAGATACAAAAGAGTCTCAGTCTATCCTCGAATTGTCTGACTCCAACTGACCATCAGAAGGAGCCAGGAGCAAGTGCAAATCAGATTGAATCACTCTGAATGCCCACAATATATCTCCTCAAACCACTGTCTCTTGTTTGATTGACTGGACTGTTTATTAATCCTCAGCAATTACTCCTACACTCATACGCTAATTCGATATTCCCAAGTGATCAACTTGCTTATCAGTTGAAAACGGTTTTCAATGTTGATTGATAGGCTCGAAATCACCATTATTTCGTTAACAAAGAGGACGAAAATTCTATCTTATTTTTGACCCATTTTGGTCTTGACAATGGGGAGTACTATAATTTATCTGATGCTCCAGATCGTTCGATGATACTACTGGCCGAAACGATGATTATGGCCGAAAGATATAATATACTAAAGAATGATTGCCCTACAGAATTCATTGAGTCTCTACTGCAGGAATTAAGCTTTCCGGCAATAATATATCACAATCAGAAGGAGGGGGAGGCATGTGTCGACTTAGCGCCATTACATCCAGTTCATATTTTTCTCCCATGGAAAATATCCTGGCGCTGGAGACCATGAAAGAAGGCCATGACGGCTCCGGCCTGGGTTTGGTCTTAAAGGACCTGGGGGGGCCATTTGAAGACCTCAAGAACTATCCCATCCTTTCCGGTACCTGCAGTAACAAAGGCCTTGACATGCTGGCTGACTATATGCAGAAAGCTGGTTTTCGTGTCAAATACAACTGGGAGCCGAAGATCAAACGAGTTGCAGGCATGGAGATAGAACCCCGTGACCACTATTTTGCCAGGGCCTATCAGTATCCCTCACCATATGAGCCAAAGGCCCGGGTTGAGTGGGAACGTCTTCTGCTTGAGACCAAGCTGGACCTGAGGCGTATGGGAGAAAAAGATCAGTCCCTCTTTGTGTTCTCTTTTTACCCTGATTGTCTCACATTGAAGGAAGTGGGAGATCCATTGCAGCTAGCAGAATTCTTTGGCCTGGATAATTTGTCCCTGCAGGCCAAGGTGATCCTGGCCCAAGGTCGGCAAAACACAAACTATGCCATCTACCTCTATGCCTGTCATCCCTTCTTTATACAAGGTTACTGCACCATGACTAATGGCGAAAATACGGCATTTGTACCTATCCGGGAATACTTGACCAGCCGGGGATTTCCTGGCTATATGGGCTATAATAGCGACAGTGAGGTGTTCGCTCACATCCTGCATTTTACCCACCGGAAGCTCAAATACCCCCTGACCTATTATAAAGATATCATTACCCCATTAAAGGACGAAGAGATTCGTGAGCGATTAGACGCCGAGGCCGTCAGCCTGCTCAAAAAGAGTCTTCGACCCCTATGCATAGACGGTCCCAACATGGTCATCGGTTTTATACCTGATGGAACAATCTTCATGGTACAGGATTCCAAAAAGCTCAGGCCCGGGGTTGTCGGCGGGGCTGAGGGAAAATACGCCCTTATGAGCGAGATGTGTGGTCTTGACAGGGCAATCCCCCAACGTGATCGCTCTGCTGACATTTTTCCTTCAAAATATGACATGGTAATGGTGACACCCGATGCCCAGGAGGTCCAGGTATGGAACCAGCTTCACGGCTAGACCACAAAGGACAACCGGCACTGCAGGAATTCCCCTATGTCATTCAATGGAGGGAGGACCGTTTGACAGTAGGAGACGGTACCTTTATCCCCCCTGTAAGAGAAATATTTCCCATCCGAGATGGCAATTGCCTCCAAGGAGGCTAGGGAAACAGAGTATTGGTTACTTGTGGGGTGTGGGAGATGGAGGAAAATATTTGATTGCGATCATTGATTACAAAGCCGGAAATCTGAAGAGTGTGGAACGTGCCCTTAAGAAGTTAGAATTTCCCTGTTGCATAACTCATAATTTGGGAGAAATACTCGGCTCCGAAAGGATCATCTTCCCCGGAGTGGGGGCAGCAGGGCAGGCAATCGCCGACCTGAGACATCTTGGCTTGGATGAAGTCTTAAGGCAGGCCCTTGAGACCGGCAAACCGATCCTTGGAATATGTCTGGGTGCTCAGATCATACTGAATAAAAGCGAAGAGAACAGTGCGCAATGTTTAGGACTGATCAGCGGAGATGTTAAGCTGTTTCCCTCTCCTCTTTTTTCCGAAGAAAATGAACGTCTTAAAATACCACATATGGGATGGAACAGCGTTCATTTAGTCAAGAGGCATCCAGTGCTGGAAGATATTAAGCCGGCTGACGAATTCTATTTTGTCCATTCCTATTATCCAATGCCTGCTTCAGATAAATACATCATCGGGACTACTGATTACGGAATAGAATTTCCGTCAATTATTGGCTATAAGAACCTGATAGCCATGCAGTTTCATCCTGAAAAGAGCGGGACCCCTGGTCTAAAAATCCTAAAGAATTTTTGTACATGGAACGGTCATTATGCTGAGTAAAAGGATCATACCCTGTCTTGACGTGAGAGACGGGAAGACAACAAAAGGTATCAAATTTAAAGAGAATGTGGATATCGGCGACCCAGTGGAAATGGCCAGGTTCTATTATGAAGAGGGTGCGGATGAAATTGTTTTTTATGATATAACTGCTTCCAGTGAGCGGCGGGATATTATGATAGATGTTGTTCGCCGAGTGGCTGAGGAAATTTTCATTCCCTTTTCTGTGGGCGGAGGAATCAGGACCATTGAGGATATGCGCGCCGTGCTTCTGGCCGGGGCGGAAAAAGTGAGTGTCAACACAGCGGCAGTAAAGGACCCTGAGATCATTTCAGCGGGGGCCGGAGCCTTTGGAAGCCAGTGCATTGTGCTTGGCATGGACGTTAAAAAGGTCGAACCTTCTGACAAAACTCCATCGGGTTATGAAATTGTCATCCATGGTGGCAGGACCTATACAGGCATTGACGCCCTTGCCTGGGCAAAGAATGCAGAGGACTTAGGGGCAGGCGAGATATGCCTGAATTCCATTGATGCGGACGGCACAAAGCAGGGTTATGAAATCGCGTTGACCTCGCTTATTTCCAAAAATGTGAATATTCCGGTAATTGCCTCTGGTGGCGCAGGAAACATAAATCACATGCATGATGTGCTGAAGTATGCCAAGGCAGATGCCGCACTAATAGCTTCTATTGTCCACTACGGGACCTATACCATCAAACAGATCAAGGATGAACTGCACTCCCGCGGCATAAAAGTCCGCAATATCTGGTAAATTGTGTCTGAACGAAAAGACTGTTCAAACACAATTTTGAATGTTGAATTTGAACTTAGCGCCCTCCGGGCTGACTTCTCTGACAGGATTTACAGGATTTCTTAATATTTTTTATCCTGACAATCCTGTTGATCCTGTCAAAAAAATGGGATTTCCTATACTATCAAGTTAGGATCGATGCATCTGGTGTCCTACATGACGTTATGGCATGTGGAATTGAGGCCACATTCAATTTTTATAAAACGTGGGATGATTGGACACGGAAGCCATTATTGCGGATATATCTCAACGCATGGAACCATCCCATAAATTGGCAACGTCCCCCACATTCTACGTCCAAAGGGATATCCTATTGACATATCCCAAATTAGTTCCTATAATCTAAAATGTCGGTAAATAGGTATTCTGAATTCTGTCTCCTGAATGCCGACGACTTGAATCACCAAAACAGATGAATCCTTTTCTGGAGGTATCGTGATGTCTTCTGTCCAAACCAGACTTTTTAAAAACAATCGAAGTCAGG
>JAYEFH010000263.1:0-2289 GCA_034658555.1 Thermodesulfobacteriota bacterium
GAGATATTAGGCATCCATCCGGTGACGGCGGGCAGGTGTGCAGAAAGAGGTAAGAAATTGATTGAGAATGATGAGGGCATTTGGGATATATTAGAATAACGCAGTTACATAGCAACGTCCCCCATTAAAAATGTAAAGAATGTCCCCTGTTCCTGTACAGCAAGGGAGAAAATCAATAGCAATATCTCCAATAAGGTGATAAAATGACTACGTCCTGCATTACAGGCTTGTAAAGGAGTTTTGAAAAATGACCGACAAACAACTTTTGATGAGGATTACCACAAATCCTGGGGTCTTTTCAGGAAAGCCAATCATACGGGGAATGCGGATTTCTGTTGAAATGGTTGTAAGCCTTCTTGCACAGGGAGCTACCGTGAATGAACTCCTCGACGACTACCCAGATCTAGAGGTTGATGATATTCAGGCCTGTCTCGCATATGCACACGCTGTCATCGCACACGATTCACTGGACAGCGTTCGGGTAGGTGCACATTAGCACCGAGAGCGGTTCCAATGAAATTCCTTATTGATCGATGTGCGGGTTGTAGGTTGGCGGACTGGCTGAGTAGTGACGGTCATGATTCAGTATATTCGGCAGCTCTGGGGCCTGATCCAGGTGATCTGGCTTTGCTTCAAAGGGCCGTTTCAGAAAAGCGGATATTGGTAACAATTGATACAGATTTCGGACGCCTTGTGTATAGAGGTGGTGAAGTGCATTGTGGAATTGTTCGGTTGCCGGATGTTAGGGCTAATAGGCGGATTGAACTAATGAGGACTATAATTGAACGTTACGGGCCTCAATTGGAAAAAGGAGCCATAGTCACTGTTCGGGGAAAGAAAATACGAGTTTCTGTACCCTGAAGTCCAAAAAACTTTCGCCATCACACACAGAATGTATGTACGAGAAATAGTTCTGCGAAGCAGATTGCTTTTTCTCACTTTCGTCAGGAAACTGAAAAAGCAGAAATAGATCCTCCAAATCCTGTCTAAAACCATGCCTCGCCAAGCAAGATTAGATGCCCCCGGCCTCCTGCAACATGTAATGGCCCGGGGGATTGAACGTAGAGAAATTTTCAAGGATGACCAAGACCGCCAATCCTTTCTGGAACGACTTGCTGTGATTCTTGAGAAAACCCAAACTCAATGCTACGCCTGGGCCTTAATCCCAAACCATTTTCACCTCCTCCTGCGAACCAGCCAAACACCTCTGAACAAGGTCATGCGTCGTCTAATGACCGGCTATGCGGTCACCTTCAACAAGCGTCATAAGAGAAGTGGCCACCTCTTCCAGAATCGCTATAAATCAATTGTCTGTGAAGAAGATCAATACCTTTTGGAGCTTATTCGTTACATCCATCTCAACCCCCTACGAGCTGGCCTGGTAAAAGACCTGAAAGAACTCGATAAATATCCATGGACGGGACATAGCGCTATAATGGGAAAGAGAAAGAATTCCCTTGTGCCCTGCCCTTCTCCAAAAAACAGATTTACCCCGTTGAATTTTTACCCAGTAAAATCTCCAAACCATTTCACCGGGGGCTCCGAAGGAGCATCCAAAGGGATTCAACTGGGGCCAGAAGAACCAGAAAAGTACCTGGCTGAGAAAACAATCGAAGACGTGCTTCTCCAGTTTGGAGATAAGCTAAGGGAAGCCCGCAGAAGATACCGCCAGTTTGTAAAAGAGGGGATCGCACAAGGGACTCGACCTGAACTCCAAGGAGGTGGGCTGGTCCGAAGTGCGGGCGGGGATAAAAGAGTTCTATTGCGACGCAAGAGAGAAGAGCGTGAACTGGGAGACGAAAGGATTCTGGGAAGCGGGAATTTTGTCACTGAGATCCTTGAAAAATCCAATGAGCTTCAAGAAAATAGGCCAAGAATCCCCCTGGAACAATTGGCTAATAGAGTCATTGCCTACTTTGGTATTAAGATTGAGGATATCCTCGGCAAAAGTCAAAAAAGTAGAATATCTACGGCCAGGTCAGTTATTTGCTATTTTGCTATTAAGAAAATGGGATATTCAGGGATTTCAGTAGGTGAATTTCTAAAGATCAGAAGGTACAGTGCCTTGCGATGTGCTGAAAGGGGCAAAAAAGTATTTGACACGGATAAGAAATTGTGGGATATATTGCAAATAAAGTGACAAAGTGCCAACGTCCCCCATTACTGCCGCTTTATCATCGCGATCCATTCGATCGGCTATTGATCGCCCAGGCGCTTACTGAGCCCATGCGGTTTCTGACTGCTGACAGCGTGCTGGAGCAATACTCTGAATTGGTAATGATGGTTCCA
>JAYEFH010000264.1:0-2289 GCA_034658555.1 Thermodesulfobacteriota bacterium
GTGCATCTGATCCGTGCGGACCGTGATCTGCAATTTGCGTTCTACCTTGCGCAGTTCGACCTTGCTGACATAGTCGAGTGCTTCGAATGGATTTTTCAGGGCATCCTCTGGTTGCTTTTCCAGGACTGCTGTAAACCAAAATGTCGAACCCTTACCATCTTTGCTCTCAACGCCGATCTGTCCTCCCATCATTTCAGCGATGCGCTTGCAAATGACAAGCCCCAGACCTGTCCCGCCATATTCTCGCGTAGTTGAGGCATCCGCCTGTGAAAATGATTTAAAGAGACGATCCAAACGATTTTCGGGAATGCCGATTCCAGTATCAGTGACAACGAAGCGAACAACAGCGCTAGTCTGAGTCTCTTTGTCTAGCAAGACACGGACGACGATCCCTCCCTTTTCTGTAAATTTGACGGCGTTGCCAACCAGATTGAGAAGTATCTGCCGTAGCCGTCCAGGGTCGCCTCGCAGCGATAACTGAACCTCCGTGTGGATGATGCACGCAAACTCCAAGGCCTTGTCAGCGGCCCTCTGAGCCATTATATCGGACACGGCTTCCATAGTCGCTCGAAGATCAAAATCAATAATCTCCAGGTCTAACTTGCCTGCTTCAATCTTGGAAAAATCCAGGATGTCATTGATTATCTGCAGCAGGGATTCAGCGCTGGCATTCACGATCTCACTATACTCGCGCTGTTCGGGAGTCAATTCGGTATCGAGCAAAAGCCCTGTCATGCCGATCACGGCGTTCATTGGGGTGCGGATCTCATGACTCATGGTAGCAAGAAATTGGCTCTTGGACTCGTCGGCCATTTTGGCCTGCATGGCCATTTCTTTGGCTCTGGCCACCGCCTTGTGCAGTTCCGCTTTCGAAGTTTCGAGTGCCTGAATCATTCTTTTTGACTCAACCTCTCGCAGACTAATCCGGTTCACCATCCAGTTCATGTCGCGCATAAGGGATATAAATTCGTCTTCACTTTCTTTTTCAATGGCCTCCTTTGGCAAATCAAAAGAGACATAGTTGCCGCGTCTAACATTGTCGCACAGGTTTCTTATACGCTCCATTTGTTTTAAAAAAATCCATCGCACAGTCAACAATGGACTCATTAACCCGATCAGACCGGCCGCTCCAATTCCCAGGACCATGGCTTTCTGAAAATTCTCATCCTGAAAAAGTGGTTTGTCTATGCTAAACCAGAGGACTATCAGGACTGGAATAAAGGCGTATCCCATTGATATCAACTTGAACTTCGTTCTAAGCTTCATAGACTCAAATTCAACCTCTGGTAAGTCCTGCAATTTTCTGTAATCATAGTGCTGTGTCAGCACGTTCCGGTTTCAGGAAAAGGTAATAAATTGATAGATCAAGACCGTCAACGACGTGAAGTTTAGATTGAAATTGTTATTATGCCAAATGCGTTACAAAGTCAATAAGGTCAGATTAACAAAATAACGGAATGAGGGTAACCACCTACAAAAGCGATGTAACTGATAATTCTTTTTTTCGCGTGTCGCATAACCGTACAGGTGGAAACAACTCGGTTGACATTTCCAGTTTTAAGGTTTATATTATGAGCATATTACTATAATAAAAGAGGAGTGAGATTATGCATTGTGTGGCTTTGATACCAAATCCCATTGGCTTATTGGTCCTTGGTACTGTCGGCTATTTTTTATACAAGTCCGGCAAAAAATCAGGAAAGCAGGAAGCAGAGGAAAGTAAATCCGGGGCAGGAAAAGCGGCAAAAGCATAAGGAGCTATACACATGGCACATCCAGCTTATTACGTGGCATCTACCAGCCCGATAGGTCTTATAGCCGTTGCGGGAGCAGGATACCTTGCCTACCGGCTTGGCAAGAAGTCCGGGGCTGAAGAAGACGGAGAAAATATTCTGAACCAGGCATTTAAGGGCACTGTAAAGACCATCTATAGAGCCAAAAAGGCAATAGGAGAGGGCCTGGAAGACAGAAAGAAACGTTTTTCCGAATTATGGGAGGAGGCCCTGGCAGAGGCCAGAAAATAGATTGTTCAATTAGAACGTCTGATTGACCAGAGATGCTTAGCGGCCTGATCAATCAGGCGGGTTGTTTCTCAGGGACTCGTCGCATTTTAGAATTGATTCCACAATCTGTGCGGCAAACCGTTCAGCCCTGCAACGGCGAGTTGGATTTTATCACCCAACTCTGCCATATGGCTCATATTCTTAAACAAGTGATTGGTTCAAAGTTTAGGGTTCGAAAAACCTTGAACCGCTCAACCTAGGTTAAAGTATCATCAGTAGTCTGTCA
>JAYEFH010000265.1:0-2288 GCA_034658555.1 Thermodesulfobacteriota bacterium
ACTGGTCCATAGCGATTGAGGCGAAAAAAGTCCTCTCAAGGCCTATTGTTCTCGCAGGTGGTCTGAAACCGGAAAACATTGCCCAGGCAGTAAAACAGGTCCGGCCCTGGGGAGTGGATGTAAGCTCGGGGGTAGAAAATGCCCCTGGGAAAAAAAATATTGACATGGTAGCTGATTTCATACGCAGGGCCATAGTAGATTAGAATCATTCAATCGTCACTGGAAGTTAAAACAACGAATATCGAATATCGAACAAGGAACCGCAGAATGTCGAAGTAAGAGCCTGGAAAAAAATAAAGCCATATTGCAAAATTTTTGCCCTAAGCCCCGCCCTCTGAGGGTAGGTAAGGATGGACTATACAAAGGAAAGAATCGTGAATAAATCAACCAATCACCAAATCACCAAATCACCAAATCACCAAATTCTTAAATCACCAAATCACCAAATCACCAAATCACCAAATAATTCCGGTCACTTTGGTTTATACGGAGGCCGCTTTGTGCCGGAGATACTTATGCCCGCTATTGCGGAGCTGGAATCCGCATACAGGGAGGCCAGACGAGATGCCGGCTTTAAGAAGGAACTCAATCAAATCCTCAAGGATTACGTGGGGCGCCCTACACCGCTCTACGAGGCAAAAGGTCTGCAAGAGGCCGTAGGCGGCGGCATAAAGGTATTTCTTAAGCGGGAGGATCTTGCCCACACCGGGGCACATAAGATCAACAACACTATCGCCCAAGTGCTTCTGGCAAAACGCATGGGGAAAGCAAGGATCATAGCGGAGACCGGCGCAGGACAGCACGGCGTGGCAACCGCAACCGCGGCTGCCCTGATGGGTCTGGAGTGTGAAGTTTACATGGGCCGCAAGGACATGGTGCGCCAAGTCATGAACGTCTTTCGCATGGAACTCACAGGAACAAAGGTCATCCCTGTGCTCTCCGGGACCCAGACCCTCAAGGATGCAATGAACGAGGCAATACGAGACTGGGTTACCAATGTTGGAAACACTCATTATGTCATAGGCTCTGTGGCCGGTCCTCATCCCTATCCTATGATGGTGCGAAATTTCCAGAGCGTCATCGGCAAAGAGACTCGAAGACAGATCAAGCAGATGGCGGGACGCATGCCGGACGTGATAATGGCCTGCGTCGGCGGCGGGAGTAATGCCATGGGGATATTCTATCCATTCATTAAGGACCAGGGAATACGACTGATAGGAGTTGAAGCGGCAGGAAAAGGTCTTGAAACAGACTTTCACTCCGCCCCCCTGGCTGTCGGCAGCCCCGGCGTCCTCCACGGCGCTATGAGCTATCTATTGCAGGACCGCTGGGGCCAGATAAAGGGTGCCCACTCACTGGCCCCCGGCCTTGACTATCCGGGTGTAGGACCGGAGCACAGCGTCTTTAAGGACTCAGGCAGGGTCGAGTATGTAGCAGTTGATGATGAACAGGCCCTTGAGGCCTTCAGGCTGTTGTCAGAGACGGATGGAATCATACCTGCCCTGGAAAGCGCTCATGCCGTTGCCTATCTGAAGGAACTTGCCCCTTCTCTTCCCAAGGGGAGCATTGTGGTGATCAACCTCTCAGGAAGGGGAGATAAAGATGTTTCAACAGTTGCGGAATTAATCAAGGAGAGGGCAGACAAATGAACAGAATAGATCACATGTTCTCACAGCTCAAAAAAAGGAAAGAAGCAGCGCTTATCCCGTTCATAACCACAGGAGATCCGGACATTGCTACTACAGAGGCCCTGATATTGGAGATGGACCGCCAAGGCGCAGACCTTATAGAACTTGGTCTCCCTTTCTCAGATCCCCTTGCAGACGGCCCGACTATCCAGGCTTCAAGCCAGAGGGCCCTTCGAAACAACATAAACGCAAAGGATTTATTAGAGCTGGTTAAGAAAGTCCGAAAAAAGACAGATATCCCGTTGGTCCTTATGGGCTACTACAACCCCTTACTCCAGTATGGCCTTTCCTCCTTTGCAAAAGACGCTGCAACCGCCGGTCTTGACGGTACCATAGTCCCCGATCTGCCTCTGGAGGAGGCCAAAGACTGGATTGCAGCCGCAAAATCCCAGGGGCTTGCCAACATCCTGCTTGTGGCCCCGAACACCCCGTCGGATCGAGTCAGGAAGATTGCAGGGGCCACCCAGGGCTTTTTGTACTATGTTTCAGTAACCGGTATTACCGGGGCAAGGACCGAGCTCCCTGCTGAACTGTCTCAGGGCCTTAACGGAATCAAACAGCTCACCAACAAACCAGTGGCAGTGGGTTTCGGGATCTCCA
>JAYEFH010000266.1:0-2285 GCA_034658555.1 Thermodesulfobacteriota bacterium
ACTACCCTTGCGATTCTTGCCATGAGGTTCTTTTAGTACCTTAGTGGTAATTTTCTTGTTTTTTATACCCCTCAAGGGGGTACTGAAAATAGTCCAGTACCTTTAAAAATTTCCAGTTTATCTGGGTTAGATGTATTTGAGGCGGATGTTAATAATTAAGTGTGGTGTCCCCGGAATCCCCAAGAAGTCTTCTCTGCTTTTGGGCTTCTAGGGAATTGGGCATGTCTCATACAGACCTGGCTAAGAAATTAGAAATGAGTACAGCAGGCATCGGATTTTCAGTAGAGAGGGGAGAATCAATAGCAAAAAAATGGCAACCATTTGCTTACCGATTAAGTTGTTGAATTTTAAAAGAGCGTCCCTCTCCCATCTCTCTCCCATACGCACTTTTTCCTGTTAAGCATTATTCGCCTGTCCCCTTGTCTCTCTCCTTTTCGCGAAACTTTTTTATAATATAGGATGTCCCCCAGCTTTGTCCAGCTTTGCCCTTTTTCGGCGTAGCCGATTGTTTATTTAAAATTTCTTCCGAAAATTTCAAATACAAAAAAAATCATGTCAATCCTGTAAATCCTGCTTGCCCGCCTATATCTCTGGAGGGTCCAAAAAAGAGGTTTTAAAATAATATAAATATCAATTATACACCAAGTTATTTACTTATTTATGGACGTCCCCCAGCCGTCCCCTATAGGAAGTCTTTTCATAAATCTATTCCTTCAAGTCCAGGCAACAGGGGATGTGTTATCCAACGATATTATTGCATTTGTACGTCAAAAGAGCCTATCTGTCAAGAATGAAGACCCTTATGTTCTTTTTGATCCCTATGTTCTTTTTTATTTGACCCTAAAAGTGACTATGGTAATATGACTATGTCATTTAAATCCTTTTTGAACTTTAAGAAAGGAGTTTCATATGGAAAAGCAAGTACCTAAATCAAAATTCAAGCCCCATGCATTGCAATTTTTCCGGGAGGTGGAACAAACAGGGGTGGCACTAATCATCACTGATCGTGGCAAACCGGTCTTGAAAATCGTGCCCTATTCTGAAAAGCCTGCAGAGATCCTGAGGATACTCCGAAATTCCGTCCTCAAGTATAAAAATCCAACGGATTCTGTAGGCCTGAATGACTGGGAGACCTTAAAATGATAGTGCTGGATACGCATGTCTGGGTTTGGTTCGTTAGTAATCCCGAATTGCTTTCTAAACCAGCAAAAAAGGCGATTAATGCCGCCATGGCGCAAAAAGAGATATTTATCTCGTCTATCAGCGCCTGGGAGGTAGCCCTGCTGGTCGACAAAAAACGCCTGGAACTTACCCTGGACATAACCGACTGGATAGCCAAGTCGGAAAAGCTACAGTTTTTTCAATTCATTCCCGTTGATAATTCAGTAGCAGTCAAGTCGGTCAACTTGCCTCAACCCCTCCACAGTGATCCGGCAGACCGTATCATAATTGCGACCGCCATTACAATAGCAGCATCCGTAGTTACAAAAGATGAAAAAATATTGAACTATCCCCATGTAAAATCGATATGGTGAACCTCCTCCTTATTTGGAAATAGGGCCAATCAGCCCTGCGAGTAAACCCTCGACGTCTGAAAGGTCCTGTTTCCAACCCATCAATTCTCAACCCAAATCACATATCTACCATCCTAATCTTCGCACTATCCACAAAACACCTCTCGCATTCTGTTGACAAAGACATCCTTGTCAAAGAGTTTTGCCCGCCTTTCGCATGCTTTGCGCATATCTTTAGAGCGCTCTGGAGGCATATTTGGGACAGCTTGGATCACATCCTCAGGAGATGGGTCAGCCTTGATGAGTATTCCGGTTTCTCCATCCACCACGGTCTCAAGCAGGCCACCTTCTGCCACGCCTATTACAGGCTTTCCTGCAGCCATTGACTCTATCGGCGCCATACCAAAGTCTTCATCCCTGGGAATGTAGATTGTAGCGATGCACCTGCCCACAAGCTCAACAAGCATCTTTTCATCCGCCCAGCCCAGCACCTGAATGTTTTTTGCCCCTTGTGCCAGTTTCTTAATCTTCGGCATATCCGGCCCGCCCGAAACTACCTTTAGTTTTTTCTCCGGCATATCCAAAAAAGCCTTGACCACTATGTCCACCCTTTTCAGGGGATCAAGCCTGGCTGTGGATAAATAGAAATCTTCCTGGCCCAGCCAATTGAATTTTTCCTGATTATAACGGATTTGGGGGAGGCGATGGGTGATGGGTGGCATGGACAAACTTGTTTGTCCGTGTCTCCTTTTTGGCTCGGTGACCAGGCGA
>JAYEFH010000267.1:0-9937 GCA_034658555.1 Thermodesulfobacteriota bacterium
AGGCAGTGAATCCAGCCAACATAATGGGTGTCACTAAGTATATAGCCGAGATGATGGTCCAAAGTTACAATAGGAACACACAAACACGGTTTATGACTGTTCGTTTTGGCAATGTCCTTGGTAGTGCCGGCAGCGTTATCCCTATCTTCAAAAAGCAGATCGCTCAGGGCGGACCGGTGACTGTGACGGATCGGAAAATTGAGCGTTTTTTCATGACCATTCAAGAGTCGGTCCAGTTAATCCTCCAATCTGGTTGTATGGGCGTTGGGGGTGAAATTTTTGTCCTGGATATGGGAAAGCCGGTTAATATACTGAGTTTGGCTGAAAAACTGATTACACTCTCCGGCAAGTGGCCGCACGATGACATAGAAATTACCTTTGAGGGCTTGCGTCCGGGTGAAAAGATGTATGAGGAACTGTTTAATAAAGAAGAACAGCGTATGGAAACCGACCATCCCCGAATCATGGTAGCCATTTCGGAGTCTGTGGATACGGAATTTATGGAAAAGGAAATCGAACAAATTAGTCAGTTCGTAAAGAAGCGGGACGAAGAGGCATTGAAGAACAAATTCAAGGAGTTGGTTACTGGGTATCAGTTCGAGCCACCTATTCTGCATTATGGCAACTGATTATTCTTAAACTACACTATATATGGTTAGATCTTTGTTTTTCATTTGGTATCAGACAAGAAGCCTTCTGTGGTTCTATTTCCAGCGTCCCTCCAATTTGCCCTGCCCTGACTTTTGCTAGATTGAGGGCCAGGATAAGGAAAAGATAGTCAGAGGTCTTCTGTGTATTTTCGTTTGATTTCTGCGAATATTTGCTTACATCTTGATCCCAGTCGGACGGGAAAGCATTTCCTGTATGTTCAAATTCTAAAGACCACGTAGCCTCATCTTTTCGGCCCAATGTTATTTTTAGATCACGTTTTTCGGTTTCTCGCATTTGTTTTATGCAAGCATCTAACAAGCCGTCAATCAAATCACGAAGGTATGCTTCATTAATTACAATCAAGCTCGGGATAGTGGGCAAAGCCAACTGTTTTTCTACCTGATGCTTGAAAAAGAGGTCTGCATTCCAGAAATCCAGTTCTTCTTCAAGTACCTGGTTCAGGATTAGAGGCCTCCGCATGCCTTTGCCTTCTTGGCTTCTATTGGTAATTACGTTGACCATGTTTTCCATGTGAGACAGTGCCTCTTCCATCTGCAAGAATCGTTCCGCTCTCTTCTGTAAATTGTCCGCAAGCTCCTTCAACTGATTGGCGGCAGTATCCGGCAGGCTGAGGGCAAGGGTAGATTCAGTGGCCTTCAGATCTTTTGCAATATCCATTTTTAACATTTCAATATGCATGGAGAGGATCTGTATAGGACCATTTAAGTTATGAACAATGCCCTTTGCAAGATGTCCGATCTTGCTGTTTTGGAAGCAGCTATATAAAAATCTTTCTGATAACTGAATGTTTTCCATGATTTTTTCCTTGAATAAAAATAATTGAGGAATTTAGGAATTAAAATCAATTCCTCAATTCCTCAATTATCAGTATTATAATTCACTCCTGCTTGTGGGACTTGTCCAATATGATTATTGTCATTGAGTTCATACTAATATTTTATCGGTAAGAAGGAATAAATACTTGAGTATTCTTAAACCTGATTCACTTTTAACCTTGCCCGAGGCTGAAGCCGAGGCGGTTATGAATGAGCTGTCTCTTGCTGGACAGGCATCTGTGGTCTTAATGACTCCTTGGGATAGGCGTCAGGAAATAATACTTCTTTCTCAGGATAGCAGGGCCCTGGTGCAAGGATTGCCGGTTCAGGAATTATTCTGGACTGTCAAGGCAATCGGTCCTCAGGATGCTGTCCATATTTTGAATTTAGCAAACGAGGAACAGTTACAGTTCGTGTTCGATCTGGACTGGTGGCATAAGGCAGAACTCAGGCCTGAGAAAATAGCAACATGGATATTACTTCTCTTTGAAACCGGCGAAGAGGCGATGGCATCCTGGTTGCGTTGGCTGATGAAAAAAGATGAGACACTTCTTCCTGCCATTTTGAGGCCCTTTATCAGGATCTACAAGAGGCCTGATGACATGGATATACAGGAAGCCAAGGATAAACTTCCTCAGTTTACTTTGGATAATGTGTATTTCATATTTTTCAAGAAGGAGACGCTGCAGCCGATCTGGGGGCGTTTTCTCATGAAGATGCTGGAGGTGTCGCCGGGTCTCTACAGGGATATATTGGAGACCATCCTTGGAAAAACCGAGGCGGAAAACGTGGAAAAATCCCTTCGTCTTAGGCGTTCCCGAATAGGAGATTGGGGCCTTCCGGATTATTATGACGCCCTTGATATTTACGCTCCTCTGCCGGGTAATCATATCAGGAAAGTTGAAATTGCCTACTTCAAAGAAGAAAATGGGGTTGATATTCTGCTGCCGGCCTTTGTGCCTACTCTATACATGGGAGATTATCCGGTCCTTCGAGCTGCAATAGAAGAACTGTCAGGCACAAGAGCCATGGAACGAGTTGTCCGGGAATGGGCAGGCGCTGCAAACAAGGTCCTTATGGTGGACGAAGTTGACCTCGATGACCCTGATGCATTACACAATTCACTTTTAAAGGTGGCGGCCTTTCTTAATCTGGGTTTGGAAGTTGCGGCAAAGACAGAACATAGGTCCCCAAAAGATATCCTGAAATCCGGTGTAATAGAAGACATACTAAGACTTGCAAATACCATGATCAAAAAATTGGCTGCAAAGGCCCGCAGCCTGGTGGACTCCGGCCGGATATCCAAGGATTTCTCATATTTGTCTGAAGCATGGGCAGACGTCTTAAAGGGACTATTATTTAAGCATCCCCTGTTATGGGACCCGGCCCTCAGCAAGTACCGCCCGTTTTGTGACATTACAGAACTCATCACTGTGGAACATTTTATAACCACCGCAGATGAATGGATACGCCTCATGGCATGCATCTTACCTCAACACGGAAATTGGACCAGGGAGATTCCTTGGACCTCAACCAACTTAGGCCATCCGAATGAGCTTATTTTTCCTCAAGCCCTTTTGACCGCCCTGGCCCAAAAGACATTAGGTGAAGAGTTGAGATTTTATCCTGTACCCGCGGGGAAACTCAACTATTTGAGAAGCATGTGGTTCCCGGATAACCCAACTCCTTCATTCAGTGAAGAAAAAAATTCTCCACCGCCTGAACCACTATTAGAGACAGTTAAATATTGTGTAGAGGCATTGCAACCTATCGCTGAGCAAGCGGACTTTACGCGCGAAAGGCTTGATTCAATTGTGAAGGACTCTTTAATGACACTTTACGAAGAATGGAGGGATTTGCCAGCAGATATGCCGATTGACGGTCGTTTTGTCTCTTCCCTTATCATTGATCTGGATGGTGATTGACTATCCAAACCTAATTTCGCATTTCCAGTTTCGACATCGGCATTCAATTCGTTCGATAGGCCATGGCCCCCCTTGCAATGACAGGAGAACTGTAATTCAGTTGGCTTTCGTTCAGTCACTAATTAACGCATCAGACACTAAATAGATAATATGGAGAAGAAAAATAGATCCTAAACTTGAAAAATTGTTGAATAAGTCAGCCTCTGCTCTAAACAGCACTAACCTGACTGTCAGCCAGGCCTATGAAGATATTGTCAGTAAAGTCCAGCCTGGGGCTAATTATCTGATAATAACTCCCTCGACATTCCAGAGAGCCTCTGTCGCTACTGAGCTTATTCTGGCTGCCGGCAGCGGCCGGAAGGTCTGGTATGTGGTACCCAAGGCACTGCTTACTGCCTTTAAGGTTTTTTTACTTAAATCAGGTCTGAATGATCTGGAAGTTTCCTTGATGTCTTTATCCCAAAGGCAGGTCCACGAGTCTCAGGCAGCAAGCAGCCAGGTAGTAATCTGGTCCCTGGAGATTCTGAGAGATCATTTATCTGAATCTGACTGTTGGCATGCTCCTGATTTAATTATTTTTGATGAGGCAAATTATCTGGGTCATCCTGAGACAGGAACAGCCTTTGAGGAAGTCTTACTATGTTTGCCGAAGCAGATCCCTGTTGTACTTTTAATGTCCCAGGTAAGTAATATCAATGAATTATCAGCCTGGTTGGAGGTAGTCAGAGAATTACCCTGTTGTGTGCTGGAAATAAATTTGCCCGTGCTCCCGCTTGTACCGGCATTTATTTCTTCTCATTGGGATATTATACCACTCACAGACAGAAAACGACTGACTGGAAAGGTGAAACGAATTCTGAAAGAAGAACCGCCTTTCCCTAAAGTGCGGTCCCTAAATTTTATAAAACAGCTCGTTTCTTTTTTGAGAGAAGAAAAATTAACGCCGAGCATTGTGGTCATGCCATCGGCAAAGGATTGTGACTGGGCTGCCAAGGCCTGTATTCAGGTAATGAAAAAGGCAGGCGAGGTACTGACTGCCCCGCAGATAAGTAAGTTTTTGGACACTTACCCCTTTTTGAAAGATTATTCATTTCTTCCCATAGCCGTATCCAAACGTCTTGCTCCACTCCATAGTGATCATCATCCCTTATGGTGTGAATTGGTGGAATACTTTTTGTCATTTGATAATATTGACATTGTGTTTACTACCATAGAGGGAATAGCTAAGATAATAACCAAAGTAGAGTCTATTGTTTTATGTACATCTGAGTATCAACCAAGCTGGCATAGACAGACCCATAAAATCACTCAAGAGGAAATAGAGCATTTAAAAAGCCTGGTAGTAAGTAAAAGACCAAACAGGGCAGGTTGTATTTCAGTAGTACATTTACCTGATGTTAAGGTAGTTTTGCTCAAGGATTTGTTGATCCACAAGCCTGGGCCTTTGATTAGTACCTTCCGCTGTGATGGCCAAACTGTTTTAAGTTTGTTGGCTCAAGGGATTGATATAACTACCTTGTTGGCTCAATCTCTTTTGGCAACCCAAAGCTTAGAGAAAGAAGATGGGATGATCGAAGAACTGCTGACAGAACTTCGTGAAGAATTGCCTGAGGCCGGATGTTTCTTATATTTTCAAACTATTACCTCATTGATAGATTTGCGGCTCCAGGTCTCAGTACGTCTTGAGAAACTGATGAATAGGACAAAAGGATCTCCGGCTAAATGGAAAGAGAAAGAGCGGGAGGAGCTGGTTGATCTGCTTTCTCTATTGCCATGTGAAGATTGCGTTCATTTTTCCTTCTGTCATAAGCGAGCCTCCCGGCGGATAAGATATATTTTGGATAAGTATTATGAAACACGAAAGCAGCGGTCAAAAACTATAACAGGTGTCAAGCTGGATTTGGCTTATCACCTCAAATATCTTCAGGAACTTGGCTGGTTTGATCAGGAACAACATCTCAGCCCAGAGGGTGAGTTGGCCCACAAAACAGGTTTGAAGTTTCCGCAGGGGTTGACAGAGTGTTTGAAAGATAGATCTATGCCCTTGAGTGAGCAGGATCTTTTTTTCGCTATGGCTGGAGGATTCGTGGAATGGGCTGATATAGTTCATCCGGCAAAGACAAAGCCCTTAGAAAATTATATTGAAGAACTGAGAGAACCATACAAAAATATAAAGCCTGGCTTGAGCAGGGTCGATAAGCAGATGCTCTTATTCGGCCTGCTTGTGCCCAAGCCCGTTCTTTGGCAGTCAGCACTGCTTCTGGCCTACAAAAGGGGCAAAGATGTGGCTGTTTTGGCTCAAGATACAGGCATTTCAATTGGAGCCGTGCTGAGATTAATTTACAGGACTAATTATCTGGTTGAGCAAATTTCATATTTTGGTTTCATTTAGCCAGGGTTTAAGGTTAAAAGGTGTATGATACGAAAAATACTGCTATTCAAGGCTTAAATTTAAGACGCTTAGGGCATGTAACGGTCTTATACGAGGACAATCACCTCCTGGTACTTTCAAAACCTGCGTGTGTTCCGACCGTCCCTGATTCCAGTAAAGACATGTCACTGCTGGACTGGGGCAAGATGTATCTGAAAAAGACCAGGAGCAAACCCGGCAATGTCTTTCTCGGAACAGTCCATAGACTTGACCGTCCTGTCTCAGGGGTAGTCTGCTTTGCCGTCACATCAAAGGCCGCTTCCCGGCTTTCCGACCAGCTCCGGACACATAGGATGTCCAAGACCTATCTGGCCTTGACTGAAAAAAGGCCCCCATCTGAGCACGGGGTGCTTGAGCACATAATCAAAAAAAACAATGCAAAAAACATCGTAAGGGTAATATCTTCCGGCTCTGCAGAAACCGGGAAAAAATTTGCTCGGACTTCCTGGGTATTGCTTAAGGCTGAGGAGGGCGTCTATTTACTTGAACTCAAACCGGAAACCGGACGTCCTCATCAACTGAGGGTACAGTGTGCTGTTATGGGATGTCCCCTGATGGGTGACATTAAATACGGTGCCAAAGCCCCATTGCCTGATGCCTCTATTGGTCTTCATGCCTATAAATTAGAATTATTACATCCTGTTCGAAGAGAAGGTCTTAGCTTCTCAACTCCTCCCTCTGATTCAGTACCATGGAGACCTTTTATGGGTGGACCTCTGAACCTGTGAACGATTACTATATTTATAAGGAGCTGCCGTGGCTGCTTTACAATTAGAACCTCTCTTTACCTCCAGCATATTCTGTAAGACCTTTTCAACATCGAATCTGACCGTGGAAGTTGCAGGAAACCTCATTCGGGTGATATGGAATGAGAAACTTTCAAAACAGGTGAATACAGCCGAAGAAGACCTGTTCATAGAGGTCAGAAAGAAGACAAAAGAATTACCAATCCTGGAAAAGAAGGTCTCACACCTCCTCTCCACTGAGTTTCATCTTGACGCTGATGGCCCTATCCATCTCAGGCTTATTAAGAAAAAACACTATCAGTTGCACCTTTCCACATCTTTTCATTATACGCCCAAGGTAGTCCTGGTTTCGGAAAACGAGAGGCGTCATCACCTGAAATGGATGGATATTGACTGGGAGCACGTACAACGAGAGGTAGAGATATCGTCAGGGCTTAACTGGGAAAAGGATATAGATATTTTTCTTCACGTAATTAGATGGCCGGAGCCGTCTACAGGCCTTAAAGAACAGGAATGGCTCCATACAGGCCTTTCCAACCACGCTACAATCCTTGGGGCCTTAAAAGAGGTCTCTCTGATAATAGCACCTAAAACGGACACAGAAAAAACCCATCCACCCAATCACCAAATCACCAAATCACCAAATCACCAAATCCTCAAGACCTTGTTCAGGCTAGTTTTTAAACTGCCGGAGGTCGTCAGGGAATTGGCTTTTCTGGATTTTAAGATAGGTCCTTCTTTTCCCTTCATGGAACTAAAACGGGAGATATGGGAAGGAGACACTGTACAGCTCAGGGCGTGGTGGAACATGCCCGATAAATGCTGGAAGAAAGTAGAGAAAGATTTGCTGGCTCCTAAAGGGCTGGAATGGAAAGACATAGATATCTGCATACAACTCAACCAACTCGATCCCCATCCTATATTCCAAAGCACAAACTGGCTATTTTCAGATATCAAGGGTGGAGGCGCCTATCAGGCTGCCCTGATAATAAGACCAAAAAAACGGGGCAAGAAGGATCTGAGCCCTGCTGTTATCACATCCAATATAGCCGGCATTCCTGCAGAGCCGGATCAAATCGTTTTATTGCCCATTGATGAAGGACGAATTTTCACCTACTGGCATCTTGACAAGGAAAGGCTGGCAAAACGTCTTGATGCCCTTTCAGGGGGCGACCCCGGAAAAGTACGCACTTATATCAGGGTATTTCATGACTGGGCAGGAGGCCTGCATCATCACATGGACGTGGAAGTACATCTGGGTTTTTCGGACAACTGGTACCTTCCAACTGCGCCGGACAGAGTTTACAGGGTACAGATTGTTGCCATCTCAGATCGATGGAAGATTGAGTCCCTCACTGATGTATCAAACCCCGTACAGACAATCAGGGTATCCCCGGGAAATAATCCGGTATCATACAAAGAAGTTGACTTAAGAATTGAACATCCCACACAAAGTGAACTCAAGTCTGTACTTGGGTCAGCTAAGCACTCAATAGGACTTGAGCTTCTCCATTTGCACGCGCATCTGCCATACTTCAGGCGGAGAGTAGTATATGGCATGTCAGGCATATGGCAGCCTATGGGTTTTCCTGAAGAGTGGTTTCACGAGGCGATTCGAGAGACATATGTCCCGTTGATTCTGACCTTTGAACGTCTGAAGTCGGAAGGGGTGGATTTCCGCATTTCAATGGATATCTCACCGACCCTTACCAATATGATGAGATGCCCCCTGCTCCAGGAAGAATTCCTGAAATACATGGAGGCCCACATAAGCCTTGCCAGGGCGGAAGTGGACCGGACAGGGCGAGAGGCCCAGCGTTATCATGAGACCGCATGGATGCATCTCAACCGTTTCCTGGAAGTAAGAGACTGCTTTATGAGATACAACGGGGATCTTACAAAGGCATTAAAAAAATTGCAGGACGATGGCTACATCGAGATATCCACCTGTGGAGCCACCCATGCCTTTCTACCTTTTTTTACGGCATTTCCTGAATCTGTCAGAGGACAGATTCAGACCGCGGTCCTTGATTACAGAGACGTTTTCGGCAGAGATCCCATGGGCATATGGTTGCCTGAATGTGCTTATGTGCCGGGTATAGAAAATTTCTTGGAAGAGGCCGGCCTTCATTACTTTTTTACTGAAACCCATGCAGTCCTGCATGCAGATTCCCCTGCTGCTTTTGGCACCCACGCACCGGTATATCTCAAAGGGAGCGATGTAGCCGCCTTTGCCAGAGATCCGGAAACAGGAAGACAGGTCTGGAGCGGTGAAGAAGGTTATCCGGGCGATCCCGACTATCTGGAGTTTCATATCAGAGGCGGCCCCTTGAAGTACAATCGAATTACCAGCCGAAGAAGCGATTACAAAGAGCCCTATGTCAGGGAATGGGCCCTTGAAAAGGCAGCCAAACACGCCCAGCACTTCGTTGAGTCTAGAAATTTTCGCTTCCAGTACATAAAGAACTGGTTCTGGAAAAAACCTTTGGTAGTGGCCATGTACGACGCAGAGCTATTTGGCCATCACTGGTACGAGGGTACGGATTTTCTCTATTATTTGCTAAAAAAGCTCTATTACAATCAGAATGAGACGGAGCTGATCACCCCAAGTGCTTACCTGGCCCGTTATCCCAGAAATCAGGAGGTATTCATCACTCCCTCATCCTGGGGCGACAAGGGGACTTTTGATAGGTGGATATACGGCTCAGTATCATGGATGTACAAACACTCCCACGAGGCTATCAGAGAATTGGGAGCCATGGCCTTTGATCTCAAAACCAACAGACAAGATGACCAACTCGCAAAACGGATAGTCAGCCAGGCGGCAAGAGAAGTGCTCCAGTCCATGAACAGCGATATTCCTTTTGTAATCTCTAATGGTCATTTTGTAGACCGCATGAAGGAATTCTTTTTTGAAGATCTGGAACGGTTCTGGATACTGGCAAACCTTTACAGGAATGGTGGTAACATGCCTGAGCTCACTGTATGCAGGTTACAAAGGCTTGAGATGGAAAATCCCATCTTTCCGGAAATTGATCCCTATGCCTTTGCCCGGTAGCTCTTTTAAAGGTTAATATAGCTCAAAAAATATGACTTGTGCGATTAGCTATTTAGTCGTTAGTGTCATAGACTAAAATTCTTCATCAGGAAACAACGAAGAAATTCTGACATGCAGGATACATGAGATCTCGGTTTTCTTCATCGAACGGAACAGGCAACTCCAGCGACAGCGCAATTGCCGAAAGCGACAATCCTCAGGAGACAGATCCATGATTGCAAAAATGGACGAGTTAACTATGCGAAATAATTGCCTATCAGGTCATTACAGACTCGTCCCTATTGACCTGA
>JAYEFH010000268.1:0-2262 GCA_034658555.1 Thermodesulfobacteriota bacterium
CCACTTTTGACCGACTCGGTTTATCGTAAGAATTCTGAATGTGTTTATATTGAGACAAAAAAAATTAAATGTACCCTGCTGTCTGTGGGGAATAGAGCTGAAATAGAGAAGACTAAAATTTCCCCCGCTTTTCACGAACTGCTGGAGTCTAAAAAAATTATTATTCGACCTCAACAGCTTGCGGGAATGCAGAAAACCCAAATATCGTGGGAGTTCACATAGCAAATGTGTGGAATTTTAGGGTCAGTTAACTTCCCTTTTAGTAAAAAATCTTTGAATCTGCTCGCTCACCGGGGCCCTGATGATCAAGGCAGTTATGAAGATACGGTTGGGTGTCATCGCATCTGTCTGGCGCAGACGAGGTTGGCTATTGTTGATCTGTCGGCTACGGGGCACCAGCCGATGGTATCGGTTTGCGGGCGTTATGTAATCATTTTTAATGGCGAAATTTACAATCATCTTGAGTTACGAGAGAAGTTGCCTGAAATACATTTTCGTGGACATTCAGATACCGAAACAATACTTTATTATATTGCGAAATATGGTTTACATAGGGTTAATGATTTAAATGGGATCTTTGCATTTGCTTTTCTGGACAAAGAACGTGAAGCAATCTTCTTATGCAGAGATCCATTCGGTGTAAAACCCCTTTATTACTGGCGTAAAGCTGAGAAACTGATTTTTGCCTCTGAAATCAGGCCACTCCAGCAATTGGTTCGGGATACGGTTGAGCCGGATAACCTTGCAACCCTGTTGTGTCTGAGATACTCTCCTTCCCCGGATACCCTTTTTAAAAATATTCATAAAGTTCGGCCCGGGCATGTCATTTCGATAGAGCTTGCGAAAAGCGATCTCGGCTTGGCAGTCTCCCCTTTTGCTTTTACACCTCAATCCAGCGTTACTTCACCAACTTTGGCGGATGCCGTTGATCGCTACGGGCATTTATTGCAGCAGGCAATCAGGAGGCAATTGATGTCTGACGTTGAAGTCGGTATTTTGCTCAGCGGAGGGATTGACTCCGCCTTAGTGGCCAAATTTGCCCAGATGGACCACTCGCGTCCAATTAAGGCTTTTACGGTTGGCTTCAAAGAACAAGATGAGAGTGATGAAATAAGTGATGCGCAGGATACGGCTACGACTCTTGGTCTTGATTCAATAGTGACCAGAGTTGGCTTTGCTGACTTTCTTGAGATTATTCATTCCTGCATCACCATCGTTGAAGAGCCTCTGGCAACGACGTCGATTATTCCAATGTATTATTTGGCGAAATTGGCTGCTCGAGATGTCAAAGTCGTCCTTTCCGGGCAGGGTGCCGATGAATCGTTGGGTGGCTATGGTCGCTATCAGGGTGAATTGTTGCATCGGTTTTTTCCTCCTTTGTTGGCGGCCTCAGGTAAACATATCGCAGACCTTTTTGGCTTTAAAAATGAGCAGGTGAGACGCGGCCTCTCGGCGTTGCAGCACAGTGATGATATTTCCCGTTTTTTATCAGCCTACTCGGTTTTTCAGGAGGACAAGATCGAAAAACTGATTGGTTGTCGAGAAACAAAGTCACAAAAAAAACTGCAATATTTTTATGATCTACTTGCCTGTGCGAGCATGAAAACCAGTGTTGAGCGTATGATGGCAATAGATCTGAGGATGAATCTGGCTGATGATCTGTTGTTGTATACGGATAAAGTGACGATGCATTTTTCACTGGAATGCCGGGTTCCAATGCTGGATCTGGAGCTTGTAAAATATATCCAGTCACTGCCAGTTCATTTCAGGGTAAAAATTGCGAAATCCAAAATCGTTCATCGGGAATTGGCTAAAAGAGTGCTCCCAGAGGCGATAATTAAGCGAAAAAAGAAAGGTTTTCAATCGCCAACCAGAAAATGGTTTGGCGGGCACGGCCCTGTATGGGAGATATTGTTGACTAAAGGATCAAAATTTGCGAGCTATTTTAATCTGTCTGAAGTAAAAAAAGTGTTATTAACGCATGAACAAGGAGTCAATCAGGAGCGGCAAATATTCCTGCTGCTGAGCCTTTATTATTGGCTGGAAGAATTTGCATAGTTTATTAGCTGATGTTTTCTCAGACTTTATCCGTTCCTGCGAGTGGATTGTGCCATAGTCATGGCTGATGATGGCCAAAAATTAACAGCACCTGCAGATCGATTTTGACCTGTCAAATTCCGAAAGATACAAACCAGCCAATTCATGTCACATACAAACAATAAGAAAACCGTCCGAATGATGGGTGTGCCGATGCATCCCTGG
>JAYEFH010000269.1:0-2260 GCA_034658555.1 Thermodesulfobacteriota bacterium
GAAGAATACTGCAACGGATTTGGTGAGCAGAGCGCCTATTTCAAGGAACCTCTGAGTTACAGCGCACTGGGCAAAGGCGACATTAACACCTCCAAGCTCTTTCTGGAACAGTTTTTCACCGTGCTTAATTACGGCGGGCATATGGGCATCGTAGTACCCAGTGGTATCTACACAGACCAGGGTTGCCAGCCCCTGCGGGAACGGTTTTTCAACCAGAGCCGGATTGAGTTTCTCTACTGCTTTGAGAACCGTTGGCCGACCGTCTTCAGCGCTGTGGATGGTCGATTCAAGTTCGTTACCTTCGGCACCCAAAAAGGCGGAAAAACCGACCGGTTCAAGTGCGCCTTTATGGAACATGATCCGGAGCGGTTGCCGGTGATTGATGCCAATGTGATGAAAATGAGCGTGAAGCAGGTCAGGAAGTTCTCGCCTGATACGCTGAGTGTGATGGAATTCAAGAGCTACCGGGATATTGATGTCACCGCCAAAATTTACGGCGACTGGCCTCTTTTGGGGGAAAAGTTAGATGACACCTGGAATGCGCAGTTCAGGCTTGAGATTCATAAGACTAATGCAAGCCATTTGTTAAAGAGCACATTAACTGATCTCCCACTGTTTGAAGGTAAAATGATCCATCAATACGATCATGCATATGACGAACCAAGATACTGGCTTGACCGGAAAGAAGTTGAAGACCATCTTGGCGATTCCGCATGGCAAGGAACTCAGTACCGGGTTGGCTACAGAGAGATTGCTGCCAGTACTAACGAGCGCACTTTTCTGAGCACAATAATTCCCCCCTGTTATCACGGACATAAATTACCAACTGCGATTCCTTTCCATAAAGAATTTGCTCCGCAAGGTTTGCGAAGCGAAGATGCTTTGTGGTTTACAGCATTGAGTTGTAGCTTCGTTGTGGATTTTTTGCTTCGCAAGAAGGTAACAACATCAATCAGTTTTTTCTATGTTTATTCCCTGCCAGTTCCTCGAGTGGTTGATAATGATTACTTAATGCCAATTGTGGCTCGTTGTGCACGCCTAAGTAGCACGACTTCAAGTGTTAGGGTCCTTTGGCAGGCCGTTTTTTTAAGTGACTGGCAGTCGCCCTTCTTCTGGTATCCCTCATCCGTACCCATCGATACTTACGGCCCAGCCCACGAGCAGGAAATTCGCCGTCGTCTGCGGGATGAAGCCAAACAATTGACCCCCGAGTGGGGCCCGCATTGCGGCGTGCACGACCGGCTGCCCGACAGGCGTGACACCGGCGACCGCGCCCAGCTCCGTGCCGAGATCGATGCCTGCGTGGCCCACCTTTATGGCCTTTCGAGGGATGACTTCGCCTACATCCTGGACACCTTTCCGGTACTCAAGAAGAAAGAGAAAAAGGCCTTTGGCGAGTTCATGTCCAAGCGCAAATGCCTTGAAGAATACGACAGGATAAAGATAATTATGAATGCTGAAGGATGAATGATGAATGCGCTTAAACCATTTTGGGACCAACCTGAATCGCGGCGGCTTGAATTCAAGGAAACATTGCCGAAAGGCGATCAGTTGGCAAAGACTGTGGTGGCCTTTGCAAACGGCGGCGGAGGGAAAATCGTCTTTGGCATGAAAAACGAACCAAGAGAGATTGTGGGAATCCGTGAAGACAGGCTCTTTGCACTGGAGGAGCGGATTTCCAGTCTTATCTTTGACAGATGTGCACCAACCATCATTCCTGAAATATATATCCAAGCCGTTGAGGGGAAAAATCTTCTGGTAGTGGAAATTTTCCCAGGCTCTCAAAAACCTTACTACCTCAAATCAAAAGGAAAACATAAAGGTGCCTATATACGTATTGGCTCCAGTAACCGCATAGCTTCCCATGAAATGCTGGAGGCGCTTGAGCGACAAAGAAGAAAGATCTCCTTTGATGCCATATCTGCTTATGATATCATCCAGGATGCGTTTGATTTGGACCGATTCAAAAAAGACTACCGGACGGCAACAGGCCGCAAAATTCATGATAATCATCTCAAAAACATGGGGCTGTTTATCGTCGAGCAGGATCAGCTATGGCCCACTAATGCCGCAGTGCTACTTTCTGATTCTCCGGCACGGAAACGACTCTTTCCTTATGCCAAAATAGAGTGCGCCCGGTTCAAGGGCACGGATACGAAGGTATTTCTCGATCAAGCAAGCATTGATGAGCCGATCTATGCTGCAGTGGAGCCCTGCCTATCCTTCATCAAAAAGAATATTGCGCTTGGTTCACGGATCA
>JAYEFH010000270.1:0-30710 GCA_034658555.1 Thermodesulfobacteriota bacterium
GGAAGACCTTGTCCTCAATCGAAGGGCAGTATCTGGCCCCTACACCCTCGATTACACCGGTAAAGAGCGGGGACCTGTCCAACCCTCCCTGGATGATCTTGTGTGTATTTTCGTTGGTATAGGTCAGATAACAGGGTACTTGTCGCAAGGGAATTTTTTTCGTGGCAAATGAAAAAGGCCTTGGTTGTGGGTCTCCTTTCTGGACCTCAAGCCCCTCAAAGTTGATTGACCGTGCGTGCAGGCGAGGGGTAGTGCCTGTCTTAAGCCTTCCAATGCGGAAACCCAATTCCGCCAAGGATCTCGAAAGCCTGTTGGACGGAGGATCGCCCATACGTCCGGCAGGGAAACGGTTAAGCCCTATGTGGATGAGTCCTTTGAGAAATGTCCCTGTTGTGACCACCACAGTACTTGCATGAATTTCCTGGCCGAGCGTGGTCTCAATCCCGCATACCCGTCCTTCCCTGGCCAGTATCCTTCCTACCATGGCCTGATATACATCCAGGTTTTCTTGATCCTCCAGGACCTGTTTCATTGAGAGGCGATAGCGCAGCATGTCTGACTGTGCCCTGGAGGACCTTACCGCAGGCCCTTTTGAGGTATTAAGCTGCCGGAACTGAATCCCCGTGGCGTCAGTATTTTTTGCCATTTCGCCCCCAAGGGCGTCTACTTCCCGGACCAGATGCCCCTTGGCCAGGCCGCCAACAGCAGGATTACAACTCATGGCAGCTATGCAGTCCAGATTTATTGTGAGGAGGCAGCAGGGAACCCCGAGCCTCGCGGCAGCCAGGGCGGCTTCACATCCGGCATGCCCGGCACCTATTACTATTACCCCGTAATGTTTTGGAAATACAGACATATCTCTTGAATGCTCCGATTTGTCTCTATGCTACACGATTATTTTTCCTTGACAATGGTACCTGCTTTAGAATAAAGAGAATGCGGTGCCCTCACGGGCTTAATAGGGAATCCCGTGAAAATCGGGAGCGGGCCCGCCGCTGTGACCCCGCCCTTTTTTATCAAGAAAAGGGAACCCTTTTAGCATTTATACGCCACTGTTCCGGTAAATCGGGATGGGAAGGTCGCTAAAGGGGCGGGGAAGCCAGAAGACCTGCCAGGATATTTTGAGGCAAGCGTCGTGGACAAACGCTTACCTGTGTGGTCCTGCGGATAAAAAAGGGAAATCCCCGGATCGAATTTATTTCGGTCCGGGGATTTTTTTTGCCCGGTGGAAGGCGTCAACAAAGCCATGTGAGCAAAGGCCATGTTTTTTTCTCAAAACATGTTTTATCTGGCGGCATTTTTCTATTTTTTGACCTGGGTTGTGTGCATTTCGTTGCGGGACCGGGGAACACTCCTCTTCCGCTGCCTGTTCAGCATCGGCCTTTTCGCCAACTTCCTGTCGGCTGGAGGCCGTTATTATTTTTCCTGGCCCATGATGCCCATGTTCCAGGGACCGTTCTTTCTGCCGTTGTTCATCGGCATCCTGTCTCTTAAAGCTATATGGCAAAAGCAAGCGGGATGTGGGCTGCTTGTGTCTGTGGTCTGTTTTTTATCGCTGACAGCAGCTTTTTTCCCTAACGACTTTTATCTTCCCTTCCTTAAATCCCGGACTATCTTCTCACACCTTTTCTTTTTGCTGGGCGTTACCGGCAAGGCCTGCTTTTTGATCGCCGGCATCCATGCCATTGACCATATCCGGCAGCAGAACAGATTAAAAAAACAGGTAATTTGGGGAGACAGGGGTCGGGCCGCCCGGTGGATTGTCTGGGGATTTGTCTTTTGGACCCTCTCCATGTTTTCCGGTGAGACATGGTCATATCTCAGTTGGGGAAGTCCGGTGGTCTGGAATGACGCAACCGTCACCATGGCCATGGCCACTTGGTTTTACTACGGATGTTTTCTGCATTTATACCTGCTTAAAACATGGGGTGCGGAAAAACGGGTATACGCCGCTCTGTTCGGCGCGGTATTGGTGTTGATTTTTAATTGCTGTCCGGAGTTGGGTGAATTCCAGATGCCGGACCCGGAATACTTTCAGTTTTGGAAACTTTTTGCAGGGAAACCATGGATAATATCGTAAAAAAGACATGGAATGCCCTGGGAAGCATCCATCTGACCATTGTAGTGCTCTTGCTCCTGGTAATTGATCTGGCAGGCGGCTACATGAGGCTTAAAGGAAATGAAACCATATTTACACCGCTGAACGATCTAGGGCTTATCAAATGGATCAACACATACGGAACAACATATCCGAGCCATACTGCGTGGCTTTTTGCGCTGTTTATCCTGCTCTTTCTGCTGGCGGTAAATACCTTTGTCTGTACCACCAACAGGGTGTTCGTGCTTATCAAAAATCAAAGACATTGCAGCAACCGCCTGCGCTTTATTCTTAAATTTTCAGTTCATATCATGCATTATGCCTTGATTGTCATCCTGATCGGCTATCTTGTCAGTTATCTCTATGCCAGGACGTATCCGAATACGATTATCACCCCGGGACAGATAGTACATATTCCGAATTCGGATATTCAGATGCAACTGGAATCGTATGATATTCAATATTATCAGGGAAAACGACTGCAATTTCTCAATAATCAGGCCTTCAAAATCCAGGCTGTTCTGCTGTTGACCGCAGGGCAAAAAAATGTCCAAAAAACCATCGCCATTAATGCCCCATTCCTGTTCCAGGGATTGAGCTTTCACCTCAAGGATTTTGCTCCCAAGTACAAAGCCGGCATGAAACGGCAATCCTATATCAGCCTGATTATAAAAAAGGATCCGGGTATGAAATTTTACTTTGCAGGGACACTGCTCTTTTTAACGGGATTGTTCATGTATCTATATCAGTGGTCCCTATTACATACAAAAAAGGAAAAAATCTGATGAAAAGATGCTGTTTTTACCGGTCGGCATTGATTCCATGCCTTGTCCTGTTCAGTGTCTGTCTGCTTGCAGCCTGCAAACAAACATCTGAAGGCAATCCGTCATTTGTCAATATAGGTGAGTTTTCCGCGAGGCAATTGCCTGACGATTGCAAGGAAATCCGGGATGGCATGGGAAGAACACTGGTCCTGGTTCCCAGGGGTCAGAAACCGCCGGAGGGGTACGAAAAAGATCAGATTATTGAAATACCGGTCCGGCGCGTAGTGGCCTATTCCGGGTATAACGTGGCGCTGCTCAAGGCCCTGGGAATTCTGGAAGATGTCCTGGTGGGCGTGACCAACAAAAAGGAATACTGGACTATTGAGGAAGTCACAAGAGGCATGGAAAACGGCCGAATCACCTATATCGGCGAATCCTGCGCGGTTGATTATGAAAAACTCAAGGCCATTGAACCGGACCTGGTCCTGACCTGGGATGCAGCCGCGATTTCCAAGATCATGGAACTGGATATCCCGGGGGTAATCACCACTACAGGGGAGGCAATGAACCTGGATACGCGTATGAGGTTTACCCAGTTTCTGGCCCTGTTCTTTAACAGGGAAAAGGAGGCGGATGAATATGTCGCAAGAGTAACCGGCGTCATCAGGGAAATTCGTGATTTGTCTCTTGATACTGATAACAGGCCCAAAGTGATCTGGGGAGATATTTATGAAAAAAGGGTGCTGGTGGAGCCCGGCAACTCATGGGCTGCGGAAATGGTGAATCTGGCAGGGGGAGATTACCTGTTTAATGACGTAAAAGGCGGATCGTGAATTGAGATCACACTGGAAAAGTTTCTTTCCAGCGGCAAACAGGCGGACATTCTTTTTACGTACCGAACACCCAAAACAGGAGCAACATGCAAAGCGGCCCTGGCCTGCATCAATCCCCTGTTTAAAAATATCAATCCGCTCAGAAACGGCAAGGTTTTTGCGCCTTTGCCCAATTATTCCCAGTCCGCGGACCGACTGGATGAAATCATCGAGGAACTGGCTGCGATTTTACACCCTGAGCGCTTTCCCGGGTACTGCAAAAAATTCTTCACCGAGCTGCCTGAAACCGACCCGCCTGCAGGTGATTTTGAGCAGACAGTGCTGAAATGAGAGAACGGACGATCTGTGACGCCAAAAGACACCGTCTGCTCTTTGTGCTGTTTACAGCCATACTGCTCATTTCCGTGGCAGTCAACGTAACGGCCGGATCCATCAGTATCTCTTTTGATGAGCTGCTGCATATTATCAGCAGCCATGACCTGGAGACCACAAACGGATTCATCGTCTGGAAAATCCGCATGCCAAGGGCGATCTCCACGATTCTGGGCGGCGGCTACCTGGCTGTTGCCGGTCTTTTGCTCCAGGTGTTTTTCCGCAACCCCATTGTCGGACCCTTTATTCTGGGGATATCATCGGGCGCTACACTGATGGTCTCCATCGTGATGCTGACCACCCTGAGCCTTGGATTTACGGCGCTGGCCCCTTTTCTGACCACACTGTCAGCCCTTGTTGGAGCCTATGCCACCATGGCCGTAGTACTGGCCGTTGCCTCAAAGGTCAGAAACACGATTACGTTGCTCATTGTCGGCCTGATGATGGGGTATCTGTGCCATGCGGTTACCAGCGTCCTGATCGCGTTTGCCGAGCAGGAAAAAATCAAGGGCTTTGTCCTCTGGCAACTCGGCAGCTTTTCCGGATTCAAATGGAGTGAAATCAACATTTTATTTGTTTTCGGGGGATTGATCCTGATTCTTGTCTATGGCCTTAGCAAACCCCTGAATGCCTTTCTGCTTGGGGAAGAATACGCGTCCACCATGGGGGTGAACATCCGGCTGTTCCGTTTTCTCATAATCCTGTGCGCCTGCGCCCTGGCCGGGATGGTGACCGCGATGGCGGGACCTGTCGCCTTCATAGGTCTGGCCGTGCCGCATATGACGCGCCTTTGTTTTGCGACATCCGACAACCGGGTCCTGATTCCCGGCGCTGTTTTACTGGGGGCAATCGTGACAGGGCTCTGTGATCTTGCGGCCCGCCTGATATTTTCTCCTGTGGAGCTGCCGGTCAGCTCTATTACCGCCTTTTTCGGAGCGCCGATTGTAATCAGTCTGCTGATGAAAAGAAGGGTATCCGTATGACCGGCGTTAAGACTGATGCAATCATGAAAACCGCGGGTCTGTCAGTGGGATACAATACAGAGGTCATCCTGGCTGACATTGATCTCACCTTCATTAAGGGTCAATTTATCTCGCTGCTCGGACCCAACGGCGCGGGCAAGACAACGCTGCTGAGGACCCTGGCCCGGCTGATGCCCCCGCTCAATGGAACGGTTTTTATCAACGGGATTGATTTCACGAGGTTCCAGCAGAACCAGTTGGCCAGGACATTATCCGTAGTGCTGACAGATCGGGTCTCGCCAGGCCTGTTCAGTGTCTTTGAGTTTGTTGCCCTGGGCCGCTACCCGCATACGGGATTTCTGGGAAAACTCAAGGAGGCTGACGAACAGGTCGTTTTGGCTTCCCTGTCTCAGGTTCACGCAGAAGACCTGATCTGCAAACAGCTTGACACATTAAGCGATGGTGAGAAACAGAAAGTGCTCCTGGCCCGGGCCCTGGCCCAGGAGCCCCAACTGATCCTGCTGGATGAGCCGACCCTCCATCTTGATTTAAAACATCGCATGGAAGTGATGTCCATCCTCCGGAATCTGTGCAGGGAAAAAGGCATCACGGTAGTGGCGTCCCTGCACGATGTGGATATTGCAGCCAAGGTGTCTGACCGCGTCGCCCTGGTTAAGGACCGCGGTATTGTTGCATGGGGCCCGCCGGAAGAAACGCTTGATGCAAAGACGGTCGCCGCTCTCTATGACTTTGACGGAGTAAGTTTCAACCCGGCCCTGGGTAGTATTGAGATAAAAGGCAACGGCCACAAAGGATCTGTTTTTGTGGCCGGTGGAATCGGCAGCGCCGCCGCTGTTTACCGGCTGCTGGCCAAACGCGGGTTCGCCCTTACCACAGGAGTCCTTCATACCAACGACCTGGATTATCATGTGGCCATGTCCCTGGGCGCAAAATGCATCACCCTGCCGCCCATGGAGGAGATAACGCTAAAGCAGATAAATAAGGCCCGGCCCCTGATCAAGCAGGCCGGTTATGTCATTGATACAGGATTTCCGATCAGGGCGTTGAACCGGATCAACACGAAACTTCTTAAACATGCCATTGCGCAGGGCAAACCGATTTTCACCCTGAGAAAAGGGGAAGATATCCGGCAACTCGTGCATACGAATTCAAACAATCTGTTTTTATGCCAAAGTGAAATACAGTTGCTGGACAGGCTGGACACATACCTGGAACAGGAGAAAAAACATTAAACCGGTGTCAAAACCTATTACCCCGACTCCTCGATACCTCATTCTGTCATTGACCGACGAGTGCAATCTTAGCTGTTGCTATTGTTACAGGGGAAAGCCGAAAAAAACGCAGCCCATGTCACTGAAAACCATAGAAAAAAGTCTGCGATTCGCTGTTGCATCGGACAGGAAGTTCCACGTGCAGATGACCGGCGGGGAACCCACGCTTAAACCGGAAATAATCGAATGGACCGCTTCAAGGATTCGATCTATCGGCCGGCCCGCAACCATTGCTGTCCAAACCAACGGCACATTGCTTGATCGCCCGCTCGTAAAACTGTTTAAAAAATATGATGTGCAGGTAGGCATCAGCATGGATGGAGCGCCGTCGGTTCAGAAAAGACTGCGTGGGAACGCAGAGGCGACCATCCGGGGCATAAAGCTCCTTTCCGATGCGAATGTGGAGTTCAGGGTAACTGCGGTAGTTACCAGGGACAATGTCGAACAATTAAGAGACCTGGCGTTGTTTCTTGCTGCATTCCAAACTGCAAGGGGATTGGGACTTGATCTCCTTGTATTGAAGGGACGTGCCAAGGCATCAAAATCAATAAGAGTCTCTTCCGAAGAAGCGCTTAAAGACGGAATCATCCGGCTCGTGGAAGCATTGCGCCTGATAAACAAAAAACGTTCCGTACCCATACAATTTCGGGAATGGGACCGGATAAAAAGGCTCGCTGCAGTTGGGAAGACCGAGCAATATTGCCATGCATGCAACGCGGAAAGCCTGGCTGTCTTGCCGAACGGGACACTTTTCCCATGCGGACAGACTGCGGGTGATCCGGAATTTGCCTGTGGAACCGTGGATGCGCCGAATATGTCGGGAATGAGGGCGTTAAGCGGGAAAACCCTGCGCGGGGACTGGTGTGGAGCCTGCCCGCTGGTCGCATATTGTCCGGACGATTGCCCCGGCAGGCTGCACTACAATGACACCAAAACCAGGCGGCTGGCCTGTATCATGTATCAAACACTATGGGAAGTCTCCCAAAAGGATTTGCAATGAGACCTTTTACCCTTTGCTACTTCAGCGCCCATTCCATGGAAATTCCGTCCTTAAGCGCGGGTGTACGGCAATATAAAAAACAGCACGGCAGGATCAGGGTCATTGCCCGGACCCGAACCCAGCTTTTTGATGAATCGCAAATAAAGGTTTTTTTACGTGATGCTCTTTCATCCGATGTAGTGCTGGTCATCCTCCACGGCGGCAGGGCATCCTGTCCTGCCTTTGATGCACTGGTAGAAACCATTTCAAAAGAAAGAAACAGTGGAGGGAAAGGGCCATATCTTCATATTCATCCACAGGGAAGTGATGAAGATGGACTTTTAGCCGCCCGGGAGCATTCTGATAATTTCAGTACTCCTATGTGGGACACAGTGAACCAATACTTGATCCACGGAGGGCGTCTGAATTTTCAGAATTTACTGGTTTTTTTGCACAATTTACTGTTTGAGCAGGACATCTCCTGCGAACCACCGCAAAGCCTGCCCCAAGAGGGAATTTATCATCCTGATTTTCAGAAAATTCCTGACCTGACCGGGTATCTGGAAAAAAAAGTCAGCCCTGGGGAAATTACTGTCGGTCTCTGGTTTTATCAATCCTACTGGCTCAATGACAACCTGGTCTATATCGACACAATAATCCGTGAAATTGAACAACAGGGAGCCAACGTCATCTGCGTATTCCATCTCAGGTACAAGGATGCTGAACGGGGAAACCACGGTGCTGACTATGTTGTTGAGAATTTTTTCATGAAAGATGGAAAAGCACGCATCGACGTCCTGATTAACCCGATGCTGTTTGCCCTGACACTCGCAGCCCCTGAGTATAAAGATCTGTTGCCTAAGTTAAATGTCCCGTTCATCCAGGCCATGGTTACCCTGAACTCCTATGCCGAGTGGAATGAGGGCCTGCAGGGGATATCCACCATGGATGTCTCTTTTTCAGTGGCACAACCTGAATTTGACGGCGCCTTGATAACCGTTCCTGTGGCTACCCGTGAAGAAGAGGAGACCGATCCGGTCACCGGCGCTTTGTTGGCCAAAAACATGCCCATCCCCGAACGGGTCAAAAAGATGGTTTCCCTGTCGCTCAATTGGGCCAGGCTGCACAGGCTGGAAAATGCAGAAAAACAGATTGCTATTATTTTTCATCATTACCCCCCGAGAAACGACCGCATCGGCTGCGCTGCCGGTCTTGACAGTTTTGAAAGCGTAAAATTCCTTCTCGACCGGATGAAAAAAGAGGGTTATCGGATCGACAGGACCTATGAAAGCGGCGGTGAGCTGGCCGGGGAATTGCTCAATCGCATGACCTGCGACCAACGCTGGTTGACGCCGGAACGTATGGCCCAAAGGGCCGAGGCCCATGCCGGGGAAGAGATGTTCCGGCCATGGCACGAGGCCCTGCCCGCGTCCATTCGCAAAAAAATGACCGCGGATTGGGGAGAGGTCCCGGGAGATCTCTTTGTGCACGAAGCAAAGATGCATTTTGCCGGGCTGATCAACGGCAATGTCTTTATCTCCATACAGCCCCCGCGCGGGTATTTTGAGAACATCGATAAGATCTACCATGATTTCTATCTTTCACCGCCTCATCATTACCTGGCCTATTACCGGTGGATAAAGGACATCTTCAGGGCGGATGCAGTGATGCACGTGGGCAAACACGGATCCCTGGAATGGCTTCCGGGCAAGGCCCTGGGCCTTTCCAAAGAGTGCTATCCCGATCTTTCCATCATGGATCTGCCTAATGTTTACCCATATATCATCAATGATCCCAGTGAGGGCACTCAGGCCAAACGCCGTTCCTACTGCTGTATTATCGACCATCTCACACCGGCATTCACCAACGCCGACCTCTACGAGGACCTGGCAAAGCTGGAGAATCTGCTAAAAGACTATAACGATGCCGGACACGAGGATCCGGGAAAACTGCCGCTTCTGCGCCCCATGATCTGGGAAGCTGTTTGCGGAGCGGATCTGGACAAAGACCTGGAACTGGCTGAAAAAGAGGCGTTTGCCGATTTTGACAAATTCCTTGAAAGGCTCCACAGCTATCTGACTGATCTTTCCGATACCATGATCAACGACGGCCTGCACATTATGGGCAAGGCGCCTGAGCAAGACCGGCTTATAGAATTTCTCGTACAGCTCACCAGGTTGCCCAACGGGGACACGCCTTCGCTGCGCGAATCGGTCCTGAACGCCATGGGCCATGACTATGACGATCTGTTGGAAAACAAGGGTAAAACCCTGTTGCGCTACAAGGGGAAAACAGGGGGTTGGATCATTCAAAGCGCTCATGAAAAGGCGCTTGCCATGGTGAAATGCCTGGAGTCAAATCAATTTGATATAACCGGTATTAACGCCGTTGTTGAATCCCATATGGGACGAACAGATAAAAATGTGGCTGTTGTCCTGGCCTATATCTGTGAAATATTGGCCCCTAATATCCGGCGGGTCACTGATGAAATCGACTCAAGTCTTACCGGGTTTAACGGTGGGTTTGTCCTGCCCGGGCCGTCGGGCGCGCCAAGCCGTGGTCAGGCCGATATTTTGCCCACGGGCCGGAATTTTTTTTCCGTCGATCCCAACAAGATTCCGACTCCGGCTGCCTGGGAGGTGGGAAAAAGCCTGGGAGACGCCCTGATTTCAAGGTGCCTGGAAGAGACCGGAAAATATCCGGAAAACATCGGGATCATCGTTTGGGGCGGCTCCACCATGCGCTCCAAAGGGGATGATATTGCCGAGATTTACTACCTCATGGGAGTCAAGCCCGTGTGGGCCAGGGGAAGCGGTAATGTGACCGGTCTTGAGATAATTCCATCATCTGAGCTGGGACGCCCCCGTCTTGATGTTGTACCGAGAATATCGGGATTTTTCCGGGATTCGTTTCCTAACCTGGTAGAGCGGATTGATGAGGCTGCGCGGATAGTGGCTGCGTTAAACGAACCACCGGAGTCCAATATCCTGCGACGCAACGTCTTACGGGATGTGGAAAGCTACATAAAACAGGGCATGGACAAGGAAGAGGCCATGCGGGAGGCCACGTTCCGGGTCTTTGGCTGCCCACCCGGCACCTACGGAGCAGGGGTTTCCGAACTGGTTGAATCGAAAAACTGGAAGACACAGGAAGACCTTGGCAACAATTACATCCGCTATACCGCTCACGCATACGGTAAGGGAAGCTATGGCAAGCAGAAGCCGATTGCTTTTAGAAAACAGCTTTCCCGCATGGATGTCACGGTAAAAAATGAGGACTCCCGCGAATATGACATGATGTCCTGCACTGATTTTTACAATTATTACGGCGGACTCATCGTGGCAGCCAAGACTGTGCGCGGCAAGCTTCCCTTTGCCATGGTGGGTGACAGCTCCGATCCCAAACGAGTCAAAATGCGCACCACCTTTGAGGAGGCAAAACATGTCCTGCGCTCGCGGCTTGTCAATCCCAAGTGGCTGACAGGAATGAAACGCCATGGATACAAGGGCGCCGGAGACATCTCCCACATGATGGACGTGGTTCTTGGATGGGACGCCACAGCCGAAGTGATTGATGACTGGATGTATAAAAAAATTGCGGAAAAATTCGCTCTGGATCCTGAAATGCAGGAGTGGATGAAGGATGTAAACCCTTATGCCCTTCAAAATATCCTGGACAAGCTTTTGGAAGCGATCAGCCGTGGGATGTGGAACGCTGATCAGGACATGGAAAACGAATTGCGTGAGGTATATCTGGAAATGGAAGGTGAGATTGAAGAGCTTACGGAATAGGAAACCAGGCGGCCTGGCAGGCAAGGTGTCATACATGCTTGCAGTCGTCTTTTTGGGGATGCTTCTATATGTCGATTTTGTCTTTGCACAGGGCAAAACAGATGCCATTGTCATCACCGGAGAAGAGATAAAAAAGATGAATATGCGCAAGATTTCCGATGTCCTCAATCAGGTTCCGGGGATAAAGGCCGGTGAGACATCCGTGGCGATCCGGGGTTCCTACAGGGTAAAGGTGATATTGGATGGCCGGCCCATCAATGACCCTACTTCCAGCCATGGCTTTGTCAAATTCGACCTTGTGTACCTGGAAAATGTGGAAAAGATCGAGATTCACCGGGGAAGAGGCGCTTTGAAATACGGTGACGATGCCAGTGGTGGCGTCATTCTGATTACTACAGGGAAGATCGAGACATTTCATGGAAACATAAAGACGTATTGGGGAAATCATGACACTTCCCATTACAGCGCCAATTGCCGTGCAGGGAAAGGGGCCTTTGGGATTGGCACATCCGCCGGATATGACTACACCAGGGGATATCAGGTCAACGGCGATCGAAAAAAGCAACGGGCCGGAGGCAAGCTTGAATATACCCCGGGCAACGGGCTAAGCCTGGCGTTTTCAAGCGATTATCTGAAAGATAAACGTGGTTTGAGCGGTCGTCCGGAATACCCGACCCCATATTCCCGCAAAGAAAGCGAGATGTTTTCCCATGCCTTGAGCATCAAGGCAAAAAGGATAACCAGCGAGGCCTTTTTTAATGATGCGGAAACAAAGAACAGAGATCCGGACAGGGGCATTGACAATTCCATCACTGTCAGAAAATTCGGCGAGGATCTTTCGACCTCCATGGAACAGGGAAAATGGGGAAGCGTAAACTGCGGTACTGCCTTTCGCTGGGGTGAGGCTGAAAGCAGCCGGTTTGCCTCCAAAAATGAACATTCGATCTCCATATTTGCAACAGATGCGATTTCATTTGAGACACTGCCGATAACATTCTCCCTTGGATTGCGGGGAACCGTGTATTCGGAATTTGATAACACTGTTAATCCTGAAGCAAAGATATCATATAAAAAAGATAAATGGTCCCTTTCATTGACCTATAGCCGGACCAACAATACCCCCTCTTTTTACCAACGCTACGATGAAACCAGTACCAAGGACCCGAACCCAGGCCTTGATATGGAAATCGCTGACAGCTTCAACCTCTCTTTTTTTACCGAAATATCCCCGCGCCTCTCCTGCGGCGTTTCTTTGTTTTACAACCTGATTACCGACCGGATCACCTATGTCCTGAGAGACGACGGCATTGGCAGTTACGAAAATTTCGGAAAGGTAACTTATAAGGGTGGGGATCTCCTGATTAACTGGAGATTTCTGGATAGTGTGTCTCTGAAAATGACCTATACATACCTTAAGGCCATAAACGAGGATACAGGGTTATGGATGGTGAGCAAACCCCGGCACCGGGTGTATGCAGACCTTTCCTGTCAGCCGACACAAAACATCTCCATAATTTTTAACCTAAAGCATGAATCCAAACAGTATACCCGTTCGGACAACGAGGCATCAGAACCGGAGCGGACCATTGGAAATCTCAGGGTTGAATACATCCCTACCTGGGCAACAGGCAGGTTTGGTCACCCGGAATTTTTTGGGGAGATCAAAAATATTACGGACAAAACCTATCGTTACGGCGATGGCTGGCTCGCTCCGCCACGAACCTGGATCTGCGGGCTGAACTACAGGTTTTAACCTAAATTGAGCGATTAGCCTTTAGCGGTTAGCTATTAGTTTAATGATTATAGGATATTTTACTATTACAAACTTTCACCCATTGGGTGTTATTTCTAATTAACGTAATGCCCTGATTTTTCAAAGCTAAACGCTAATGGCTAACAGCTAATCGCTCAACTTAGTTGTAAGCGATAAAGGACATGATGTTCAAAAAGGTCTATCCATATTCGGCAATTGTCGGGCAGGAGGAATTAAAACTCGCCTTGCTGCTCAATACGGTCAACCCCAAAACAGGCGGGGTCCTGATCCGTGGAGAAAAGGGCACGGCCAAATCTACCACGGTCCGGGCACTGGCCGCTCTGCTGCCCGAGATCAAGGTGGTTGCAGGATGCCCCTGTGCGTGCGATCCGGACGATGAAAGCAGAATGTGTGATAAATGCAGGAAAAATTTTCCAGATCATCAGGTTTGCCTTCAAAGAATCCGGGTCGTCACCCTGCCGTTAAACGCCACAGAGGACCGGGTGATAGGGGGAATTGATTTCAACCTGGCAGTCAAACAGGGGGTCCGTTTTGTATATCCAGGGTTACTGGCCGAAGCCAACCGCTCCATCCTTTATGTGGATGAGGTCAACCTGCTGGACGACCACATCGTGGACATTATTCTTGATGCGGCCGCTTCCGGAGAAAATCATATTGAGCGCGAAGGGATTTCGTTTAGACATCCGGCCGCATTTATCCTGGTGGGGACCATGAACCCGGAAGAGGGAGAACTGCGGCCCCAACTCCTGGACCGGTTCGGGCTCTGCGTGGAGGTTGTCGCAGAAACCGATATGGATCAACGCATTGAGTTGATGGAGCGGCGGGAGGCCTTTGATCTTCATCCGGATAAATTCCTGAGATGTTTTGAACAGGAAAACGCCAGGGAGGCCGAACGTATTACCGCGGCTCGGGAACAGATGAATGCGGTCAGAATGCCCAGGCACTTGAGGTCTTTTATCTCAGAGCTCTGTACGAAAAATTTAGTGGCAGGTCATAGGGCCGACCTGGTCATGGAACAAGCCGCAAGGGCCATGGCCGCCTTGAATCAACGCCTTGAAGTTACAACAGACGATATAGGCAAAGTGGCGCACCTTGTCCTTGTTCACAGGAGACGGGATGCATCGCCTCCGCCACCGCCTGAACCGGACAAGACAGAAGAAGAAGAACAACAACCCCAAGGCCCTGAAGAGAAACAACAAGATCAACAGACAGATACGGAAAAACCAACAGACGGGCAAGATACAGACATGGAAACCGGTGCTGAAGAGAAAACACAATCTTCCGGAGGACACGAACAGCATGCGAATAAAGACAATAGGGCCGAGCGATCCAAAGAGACGGATTCTCCTGAGCAGATATTCGAAGTAGGCGCCACATTTGCAGTGCAAAAAATCGCTTTCCCCAAGGATCGATTATATCGCCGGGGATCAGGCCGAAGATCAAGTACCAAGGTTTCACAGAAACAGGGGAGGTACATTAAAAGCATTCCCCAAAACAAGACCGGCGATATCGCCCTGGACGCCACCCTGCGGGCAGCGGCCCCCTATCAGCTTAAAAGGAAAAACGATCAGGGACTGGCGATTATCTTAAGAAAAGAAGATATCCGGGAAAAAATCAGGGAAAAACGGATCGGCAATTTTCTGCTCTTTGTGGTGGATGCCAGCGGTTCAATGGGGGCCAGGGGACGCATGGCAGCCTCTAAGGGTGCGATCATGTCTCTTCTCCTTGATGCCTATCAGAAACGGGACCGGACGGCCATGATTTCTTTTCGCAAAGACAAAGCCGTGATCAATCTCCCTCCAACCGCCTCTGTCGAGCTGGCAGGCAAACTGCTGGCGGAGATGCCCGTAGGCGGCAGGACGCCCCTTTCCGCCGGGCTTGCCGCCGCCCATGAGCAGGTCAGGAACTATTTATTACGGGATCCCGCAGCCAGGCCAATTGTCATCATCATTACCGACGGCAAAAGCAACGTGGCCATGGGAGATCAGAAACCCATGGAAGAGGCCTTTACATTTGCATCAAAAATGGCTGCAGACCAGAGGGTCCTGTTCATTGTGGTGGATACTGAAGACCCGGGACTGGTTACCTTTGGCCTGGCCGCGCGGCTTGCCGGGCTACTCAATGCCCGGTATTTCAGAATCGAGGAACTCAAAGCCGATCAACTGGTAAATATTATAAAGGAAACAGGATGAAAGACAGACAACGGATTTATCCGTTTACAGCCATTGTTGGACAGGAAAAGATGAAACTCGCGCTGATCCTTAACATCATCAACCCCACCCTTTCAGGGGTTTTGATCCGCGGAGAAAAGGGAACGGCCAAGTCCACAGCAGTCAGGGCCCTGGCGGATATTCTGCCCGAGATCGAAGTATTTGAAAACGATCCCTTTCAACTCTCTCCTGCAAATGAGTCCGAGGTATACCTGGAATTCATGCGCGCTGCGTATGGCAAGGAGATTTCTCTGCAGGAACCGGTGAAAAAGATGAAACGCAAGGTGCGTGTGGTGGAGCTTCCTGTGGGCGCCACTGAAGACCGTGTGGCAGGCACCATGGATCTGGAGCATGCCCTTCAAAAGGGTGAAAAACGTATCGAACCGGGCATCCTGGCAACCGCTCACAGGGGAATTCTTTACGTGGATGAGGTGAATCTGCTGGATGATCATGTGGTGGACATTCTGCTTGATTCAGCGGCCATGGGAGTCAACACTATCGAACGGGAGGGGCTGTCCTTTTCCCACCCTGCGAGATTTACCCTGGTGGGCACCATGAATCCTGAAGAGGGGGAATTGCGGCCCCAGCTCCTGGACAGGTTCGGGCTCTGCGTGATCATCGAGGGGATACAAGACCCGGAAGACAGGGTGACAATCATGGAACGGCGGCACGCATTTGACATGGATCCTGACGGGTTCTGCGTCCATTGGGAAACGGCTTCAAAGGAACTGGCGGAAAAAATTGACCAGGCTGCTTTTCTCTATCCTGAGGTGACCATTGAGCGACCGCTGCTCTTTGAAATCGCTTCTTACTGTCTCAATGTAGGGGTGGACGGCCACCGTGGGGACATCATTATGCTGAAGACAGCCAAAACCCTGGCCGCATATCACGGCCGGCAAGAGGTCGATTCCCAGGACATCGAGACCGCGGCCGGGCTTGTCCTGCCCCACCGTGTGCGTCGCCAGCCGCTTCAAACAATCGGAAATGATGTGCAATCCATGCTTGAAAAGGGGTTTGGGCAATGATTCGTATTGAGAATTTAGGCAAGTCCTATAAGGAGATTCATGCCTTAAACGGCATCAGTCTTCAGGTGTCGCACGGCGAACTTTTTGCCTACCTGGGCCCCAACGGTGCAGGGAAATCGACAACTATACGGATACTGACAGGGCTGACCCGGCTTTCTTCAGGCAACGCCTGGCTCAACGGCTTTCATATTGAAGACGACGCTCTCATGGCTAAAAGGCAATTCGGCTTGGTAATGCAATCAATCAACCTGGATCAGGAACTCACCCTTTTTGAAAACCTGGATATTCACGGTCGGCTCTTTCATATGGCTGCTGGAGAACGCAAGAGAAAGATTGATGAACTGTTGAACTATGTTGATCTCATCGACAGGAATAACAGTCTGGTCAAACAGCTCTCAGGCGGCATGAAACGGCGGCTGATGATCGCAAGGGCCCTGATGCACTCTCCAAGAATTCTTTTTTTGGATGAGCCCACAGTAGGTCTTGACGCCAATATCCGCCGCCGCATCTGGGCGCTGATAAAAAAAATCCAGCAGATCGACACCACTATCTTTTTGACCACCCATTACATCGAGGAGGCTGAATTTCTGGCCGACAGGGTGGCCTTTCTGGATGACGGGAGGATTGTTGTCATTGATACTCCTGCAAGATTGATATCACAGATGGGCGTGTGGGCCATCGACCGGAGGAACGGCAACAAGATAGAAACGGTCTATTTCAAAACCAGGGAGGAGGCTAACGCCTTTATTGCCAAACAACAAGAGAGTTGCACCTTGCGGCGGGTCAACCTGGAAGATTCATTTCTGTCGCTGACAGGGAAAAAAGTGAAATGCTAAATGGCTTCGCAGCGGTGTATTACCGCGAAATATTAATTTTGAGACGGCGAATCAAGTGGCTGATTTTCAGCATGTCGGTCCTTCCGTTGCTTTATCTGCTCGCCTTTCGTTATGCCATGGGGGATTCAGTAAAGTTTGACGGGCACAGTTATATGGAATTTCTGATTCCAGGCCTGGTGGCCATGAGCAGTATGACCCAGGCCTTTTCCATTTCCATCGATATCAATGTGGCACGGTTTTACTGGCATATCTTTGAGGAATTTCAGGCAGCCCCCATCAGCAATGCCGCCTATGTAGCCGGCGAAGTCCTGGCCGGCGTGACCCGGGCCTTGATTTCCGTCAGTGTAATCCTGATTATCGGGATGCTTTTTAGTGTAACGCTGGATTATTACAGCCCGCTGTTCTGGCTGGCAATTCTACTCAACAGCTTTGTTTTTGCGTGTTTGGCAGTAGGAATGGCGATGTTGGTAAAATCACACGCGGATCAAAGCACGCTTACTAACTTTATCATTACCCCTATGGCGTTTTTAGGCGGCACTTTTTTTCCGGTAGACAGGCTGCCGGACTGGGCACAGAAACTCGTTTATCTGCTTCCACTTACCCATGCATCAAATGCAATCAGGCAGACGGCATTTGGCATGGTGCCCAACTATTTTTCATATCTGCTGTTAGCAGTAATTGGACTTGTGTTTTTTTTCATTGCCTTGAAATGCGTAAGGCAGGCGAGGGACTGAACGAGAAAAATGTACGATTACAAAGAGGAGAAAAGAGGAGAGAAAAGGATGAATCTGCAATTAATGACGGTGTTTACGCTTGTATGTCTTATGGCCGGTTTCCTGCCGGCCATTGCAGAAGAAAATCAGGATAAGAACAAGTCTTATAAGATGGGGGAGGTTGTCGTTACGGCAACACGCTCAGAGGTAAAAAAGGAGGAAGTCCCTGCCGTAATCGATGTTGTCAGCGCCTTGGATCTCGACACCACGGTGGACAGAAATATCGTCAGGGTCCTTAAAAAGAACAGCAGCATTGACGTAATCGATTATCCCGGCGTGCTTTCCGGAATCAGCATCCGCGGTTTTCGGCCTGAATTTTCCGGAATTACCAAGCATCACATGGTATTGATTGATGGCCGGCCGGCAGGCGCCACCAATCTCGCTACAATCCTCAAGGACAATGTGGAACGAATTGAGATATTAAAAGGTCCGGCATCTGCCTTATACGGCGCAGAAGCCATGGGTGGCGTGGTCAACATCATTACCAAAAAATCAAAAGGTATGATCAAGACATCCCTTACCGGCGGCGGCGGAAGTTTTGACACATATTATGAGTCGATTGCCTCCGGTGGCAAGATAACCGACTGGCTCGATTTTGACGCATCCATAAGCAACAAAAACCAGAACAATGACCTCCGGATGGGCAATGGAAAAAAAAGAGACAACACCAGCTACAAGGAAAAATACGGCAACTTGAGACTTGGTTCATCATTTACCGACAACTGGCGCATCGATATGAAAAGCGACTGGTATGCCGGCAGGGATATCATGACGCCGAATGCGCTGTTTTACGAAGATAGAAGACCATCAGAAAAAGATATTAACCGATACGGTGGAGATATCTCCGTGACCGGAAAGATCGGGGATCATGAGCCGTTGTTTACACTGTATACCTCCCATGAAGATACGGAAACTACCAAAAGATATGAAGATGATGAGCATCCCTATAAAAGTTACGAAAGTGAAACGGAATGGTGGGGCGCGCAAGTTCAAAACAGTTACCATATCCTGGATCATGACATTACTGTCGGCGCGGACTATCAGGATATCGATGTTGAATCGAAAAGCTATAACATTGACGGCCGCAAGGCACCCTATTCACCAAATAACGAGCGTGAAAATGTCGGTGTTTTCGGCGATGCTTTTTTGAGATTATTTAGCGGACGACTCATCTTAAACACGGGCATCCGCTATGACTGGTTTGAATTGACCACCCAAAAAACGCCGCTCAAGACCGATTTTACCCCGGGTTCCGAGAACTTTTCTCGCACAAGCCCTCGTGCAGGTCTGAAATATTTTTTCACGGATGATCGTGTTTTCCAGTTCCACAGTACTATCGGGACGGCCTTTGTGCCTCCCAAGGCGGAGCAAATGGCGGGATTTTCCGAAAGGGAGATAGATGCTAATACCACCATGGTTAACAAAGGCAATTCCAGTCTTGATCCGGAAACCAGCCTTACTTGGGACATCGGACTTTCATACAACAAAAAAGAATGGGGTGTTTTTGCCGACATTACCTATTTTCACACCGATGTGGATGACAAGATATCAAAGGTGAAGATCAACAATACCCTGACCTCTTACGAGAATTCAGACGAATCAGAGATTCATGGGCTGGAATTTGAATTGTCAATAGATGCCGGTCAGATCATGAACTGGGGCCGCAAAATTGAATTTTTTATCAATGGGACGCGTCTATTCAGTGCGGTTGAAAGAATTCCCGGCAAAGGTGATCGGGACATCCATAATATCTCGCACTGGAAGCTCAATACAGGCGTCTGCTACGATGACAGCATGTTCTTTGGAAAATTTCTCGTGCGTTATATGGGAGAGAGAAAAGACTACGATTGGTATGTAAAGGGATATCCAACTATCACCTACGACGCCTTTACTGTATGTGATCTGGAAGCAGGAGTTAAATTTTTGAAGCACCATCAGGTCAAGCTGAGCGTTGAAAATATTTTTGACGAGTACTACTACGAAAAGCCCGAATTCCCGCTCTCGGGACGAGCCATCTTTGCAGAGTATTCGCTTAATTTTTAGATCGTGAATGACCCCTGCACAACAATTTGTGCAAGGGTGTAGAGGCAACAGAAAGAGGAGGAGAGAGGATGAAAATGAGAATGAAATTGATGATGGTGTTTGTATTTATTGTGTCATTAATGAGCTACCCATTGTGTATATCGGCAGGGGAAAAGAAGACATCTGATGACAAGGTGCAATACTTGGAGGATGTAGTAGTCACATCTACCCAGACGGAAAACACTCTGTTGGAGGCTCCGTCCAACATATCCGTTATCAATGCGGCTGATCTGAAGGCAATGGATGCAAAAAATATTGCCGAGGTGCTGAAAAAAGTACCTGGCGTTTATTATACCAACGCATCCGGGCTTGAGCCTAAAATCTCACTACGTGGCACCCATATTGGCATGAGCAGCGGTGCAATGGTTTTGCTTAACGGTATCCCCATGGCTATGGGTGAATTCGCTTATACCGATTTCGAGTCCATTCCAGTAGAAAACATCGAACGGATTGAGGTTGTGAAAGGTCCCATGTCTGCGTTGTATGGCGGAGACTCAGCTCGAGGGGTCATTAATATTATCACCAAGCGGGGAGAAAAAACCATAAGCGGCAAGATCAGCGCAATAGGCGGCTCCTATAACGACCAGCGCTATTCCGCCCTTCTTTATGGCATCAAAGACAAATTCGATTACAACCTGAACGTCAAGAAACTGGAACGGGACGGATACAGAGATGATACGTCGCTTGATAACTATTATCTCAACGGCGAGTTGGGATACTGGCTGTCGGAAGAAACCAGGATAGGTGTGTATCTGAACGTAACGGACAAGGATAGAAACCTGGCCAAGAAACTGACAAAAGAACAGAGAGATCAAAACCCCAAGCAGGCCCCGGACTATAGCGATACTGAAAATACGGATATTATTACAGGTTTTAATTTTGAGACAAAAAAGGATCTGTTCGATTTTAAAACCACGCTTTACTACAAAAATCGGGACAAAACCTATGAAAATTATCTAAAAGCAACCTCCACGCCTTACAAAAAGGATATGGATGAAGATATGTACGGAGTTCGAACAATTTTTACCTATAAACAACCGGTTGTTGGCAAAAACAACCGTATTTCAGTGGGTTTTGACTATGATTATGACAAAATTGATTTAAAGACCGTAAAGGCGGAATCGAAAACTCCGGGTGCGCCATATACCAAACCCGATCCAAAAAAGACCGGCGATTTCAGCCGCGAGGAACTGGGAATCTTCCTTCAGGATGAATTCTCGCTTTTGGACAACCTGACCCTGACTGCCGGTCTGCGGTACGACTATTTCGAGTTTGACAACAACGCGGACTATGACTTCAGCGATGGCGGAAAGCATGAATATGATTCAACCCCAAATTATGATAAGTGGAATCCCAGGGCAAGCATCAATTACCGGCCCATGGACGCTTTGAGCGTTTATAGCAGCTACAGCAGATCATACCGTGCGCCTAATATTTATGATTACTATGCCAGCGGCTCATATTCCGCTAAAAACGCCTATACACTGAAACCTGAAACATTTACGCAGTATGAAATCGGTATCCGCTATATTTTTTCCAGATGGATCAACGTTGACACATCGGCTTTTCGTATTGAAATCGAAGACATGCTCGATTTGGCCTATGATGACGAAGGGAATTACATGGGAAAACAGAATATCGGCGAGGTAACGATCAAGGGGTTTGAACTTGCGCTTTTTGGTTCTCCTGCTGAATGGCTTTCTTATAAAATTGCCTATACTTACACGGATGCCAGATATGCGGAAGATATCCTAGCTAAATCGGATAGAACCAGCACGGTCAATATAAACGGCAATCGTCTCACCAAGATACCGTATAACAAGCTGAACATTGATGTTGATACCCGGTTGTACAAATGGAGGGACTGTGAACTTTTGTGGCATGTGAACCTGATGGCCCAGGATAGATATCTTATGGATAAAACCAATACAGGGTATTACAGCGGCTATACCCTAGTCAACACGAAGCTGCGCCTCGAACACAAATTCCTTGAGGTGTTCATTGCCGTGGATAATGTTTTTGACAAAGATTATGACGGCTATGCCTACCGGAGCTACGGCAATGACTATTATTATCCTGCGGCAGGGACAACCTTTGCCGGAGGTCTGACGTACAAATTTTAGCAATAACAAACCAGCGATTGAAAAGCCGGGTGATGAGATATCGACAAGGGAGTGTGGGTATATCAAATTCTATTTTTAGTCTACGTATATTCGTCCTGTATCTTCTCTGCTTCTCTATACCGGCCTTTGCTGGTGGCCGGGAAAATTTTGCTGATATTAAACTGGTCGCCCATCGTGGTTTTACTCTTCATCATCCGGAAAATTCGCTGGCCGCAGTAAAAGATGCCATTAGAATCGGGTTGCATGGTTGCGAGGTAGATCTCCGTACCACCAAAGACGGCCATATAGTAGTTTTACATGACGCCGATTTGGATCGCACCACTACCTGCAGCGGCCGGATCAAGGATATGACGCTTTTTGAAGCTCAGAGCTGTTTGCTTAAAGACAGACAGGGAAAACCGACCCATCAGAAGATTCCCGCTTTGGATGAAGTGCTGAGCCTGATCAAGTTATGCCCGCCCTTTGAACTGGCCCTTGACATAAAATCAGTGGATGCGTGCCAGGCGGCTAAACTTGTAATTGCTCACAATCTTCAGGATCGTACCCTCTTTTTTATTGCCGATCCGCTGGACGTTGAAACCGCCAGAAAAATCAAAACAATCCATCCAAAACTGCGCATTGCTGTGAACCTGTTGTCCTGGTGGAAAATAGAAGGATTGCCGACGTTTACGATCCGTGCCCTTGCGGCGGATGCGCTGTTTGCATCGGAATGCTTCTTCCCGCGTTGCGGATTCAACGAAGCCAGGGAGGCAGGAGCGGAGGTAATTGTCTATTTATGGGGAACCCATGACCTCGAGGAGCGTTTTCAAAGAGCGGTGCGGCTTGGCGCTCAGGTTGTCTCCTGTGACCGGCCGGATCAATTACTGCATCTGATTGAAAAAATGGAGCTTTCCTCAGGTTGCTGCGGGGAGCTTCATTAAGGGTGGATCATGGTCCTGACATGTTAATTAAAAAATATTATCAATGGATTGAAGTCCACCGGCATGAAAAGATTATTGTCGTAAGGTTTCTTACGCCCCACCGGGTCATTTCAACCTGCAGGGTCAACGGTGGTTTGCGGGACGATCTTGATCTGATCTTCAACCATCAGTCCTGTGAGCCCACGGGACATTTGCGGAAATCACACGGTCCGGCAGTCCGTGAACCAGATGTATACTTGCAACGAATCTGCCGCAAAAATGGTCTTTCTGAAAACTGCGCATCCCTCGGCACAGCAGCCAACATGAATTGTGCTTCCATGGAATCGGAGACCTTTCACGATCTTGAAGTGGTGTCGATCTCTACAGGCGGCGTGGAAACCAACGCCGGGTGCGCCGGCGATCCAGCCTCAGTCTATGAGACCAAAGGAAAATTTGAACCTGTCGGCAAGGGCGTAAAACAACTATGCGGCACGATCAATATCATCCTGTGCATCAACCGGGAATTGACCCATGGTGCCATGACCAGGGCCATTATGACCGCTACCGAGGCCAAGACCGCAGCCCTGCAGGAGTTGAGCGTAAATTCCCGATACTCCGACAGCCTTGCCACCGGCACCGGCACGGATCATATCGCTATCGCTTCCAGGTTGACAGGAAAGATTGCGCTTACAGGGGCTGGAAAACACACGAAATTGGGAGAGCTGATCGGGCGGACCGTGAAAAAGGCAGTGGCTGAAACACTTAAGCTTCAGAATGGAATGACCCCTCAGAGCCGAATGTCCGTATTGGTTCACATCGAAAGATTCGGCGTTGACATTCAAACCATGCAGGAAGGCATGGGACAATTTCTTTCAACGGAGATGAACGATCTTTTGAAGAATAATTTTGACTGTATTGATCGGGACCCGGTAACCGTGGCCGCGGCCGCGGCACTGGTTCACCTGAAGGACAAGTTTGTCTGGCGGATATTGCCTGAAGCCTGCCTGTTGGAAATATTCGCCACCTATGGCGCCCATCTTGCCGCGGCGGTTTCCGGAAAATATGACCGGTTTATCGCCTATAAAGACAAATTACCTTACGAAAAAATTGAGCTGGATAATTCAACATTCCTGGAGTTCATGTATCACTGCATGGCTATGGGATTTGAGGAAAAATGGGAGAATATCTAGTCCATCGCATCGGTGTGCTTTTGATTTGGAGGAAAATAGATTGAAAAACATTGTATTCATCATTGTATGCATTACCGGTTTTTCCTGCGTTTTGGGAAACCTGCCGGCATTTTGCGAAAATTTTCCGGCCAGGGTCAAAAAACCCGTGGATGATTCAATTTCGATCCGCCAGAAAACCCAGAGGGCAGAGGATAAATGGGTTGAAGAACAGGCAAGGCTCAAGGTCGAATATGAAAAACTGGAAGAGGAAGTTGAGCGCATAGCCGCTCAAAACAGCAAGCTTAAAAAAGATGTGGCGGCCCGCCGGTCGTCGATTGACGCCCTCCAACGGCAAAGTGTGGCAATAGAGCGCATCACACAAGAGCTTAATCCATTTCTGGAACAGACCTATGATCGGCTCGCCCACTTTGTCAAAGACGACGTCACTTTTCTCAAGGATGAACGAAGCCGCCGCATTGCCGGCCTGCGCCGGGTATTGGATGATCCCAATGTTTCCATCAGTGAAAAATTCAGGAAAGTAATGGAGGCGTTATCTGTAGAGGCGGAATACGGCAGCACTGTGGAGGTCTACCAGAAAAGAATCACGATTGATCACAAGAATATCCAGGCCAATATTTTCAGGCTTGGAAGGATCTCCCTGTTTTTCCAGACACTGGACCGGAAAACGAGCGGGTATTTCGATCCGGCCGGCTCTGTATGGAATAAATTTTCACCCCAATACAACCATGAAATAAATGCGGCCATGGAGATGGGAGCCAAAAGGCGGTCCGTGGACCTGTTGGATCTCCCCCTGGGGAAAGTGATGGTGAAATGAAAAAAACAGTGAGCAGAATCATTGCCGCCGCCGGCATTTTCCTGCTTCTGGCCGGAGCCGTCTATGCTGAAGACATGAGGGAGCTTCAGATAGCGGCCAGTGAGAAAAAGGCGGCTCTTCTTGAAAAAGGAAAAAAGGAAAAAGAGAGCGCCTTAATAGACTCTGAAGAGAGCAGACAGAGGATATTGTCCCATAAAAAATCTCTGGAAGCGGCGATTGCGAAATTGAAGATAAAAAGAAAAAATCTGAAGGATGAAAACCTGAAGCTCAAAAAAGACCTGGAAAAACTGGAGGCCGTGGAGAAAGAACTGCGGACACGGTTTGAAGACATGCAAGGGGATGTGCGGGAACTGGTCGGATTTGTGCGTATAAATGCCAGGGATCTTGACGCCCTTTTGCGGCAGAGCCTCCAGAGCGCCTTTATTCCAAACAGGGGGGCGACGTTGCAGCCGATCCTGAACCAGGCGGAATTTCCAGGGATGGATGATGTCCGCGCTATGGTCGATCTTATTTTCGATGAAATAGTCCGTTCAGGGGAAGTGCGAATCGTAAACGGCCCCTTTGTGGATCGTTCGGGCGGGGAAACCTCCGGTGAGATACTGGTACTTGGGAATTTTTCAGCAGCCTATCGGGTTCACCAAGAAACCGGATTTTTGCTCTATTCGGACAAAAGCCGGCGTCTATTCGCTCTCTCAAAGCTGCCTTCCCACCGCATGGTGAAAAAGATAAGGGCTTATATGGACGGGGAATCCGCGGATGTTCCCATCGATATTTCCAGGGGCGCGGCCCTGCGACAGTTGACACATCACCTGAGCCTCATGGGACAGATTCCCAAGGGCGGACCCATTGTTTGGCCGATCATCGGCATTGCGGTGCTGGCTGTGCTTATTATTTTGGAACGGAGTTTTTATCTCTTCCGGAAAGATATTAATGTCGAGCACTTTTTTGATACCTTGCGCGGGTACTTGGCCCAACAGAACTGGGACAAGTGCGCCGCCCTGTGCAAACAAGAGAGAAAAAAGTCGATCCCGAAAATATTGTTGGCGGGAATCAATAACCGCAATATGGGCCGTGAAGACCTTGAAAATGTCCTGCAGGAGGCGATACTAAATGAAATCCCAAGGCTGGAACGTTTTTTGTCGACTCTCGGCATGCTGGCGGTCATTGCCCCGCTTTTGGGGCTTCTGGGAACCGTTACCGGCATGATCAACACCTTTCACGTGATTACCTACTACGGTACGGGGGACCCGAGAATGATGTCGGGAGGGATCTCCGAGGCCCTGGTGACCACCATGCTCGGCCTGTCAGTGGCTATCCCTATCGTGCTATGCCACACCCTTTTGTCCAGAAAGCTGGAGAGCATGATCGCCCAGATGGAAGAAAAGGCCGTCACTTTTGTCAACACCATATTCAAAATGAGGGAAGAGAAATGATCTCGACTTTTCAGGACCATATCTACCGTATCGAAGATTACCTTGCGGCCGGCGGGATGGTAATGGTTCCCCTGGTGGTTGTATCGGCGCTTATGTGGACATTGATCATTAACAGGGTTTTTTTCTTCAGGAGCTTATACCGGAAAAATATGAGCCGGAAGGCGGCATCGGAATATGTAAAGGCCGGCGAGTTCCCTGATGCCCAAAAATATAGAGGCGCTATCGCTCTGCTGGTAACCGGGTTTTTGCAGCGCCGCAGCGGCCAAACCAGGCTGGACCGGTTTATTCTGGATGAAACGGTGATCGTTATTGTTTCTTCTTTAGACCGGTATCTGGCGCTGATCAGTGTTTTTGCGGTCCTGGCGCCTCTGCTCGGTCTGCTGGGGACCGTGACCGGCATGATTGCAACGTTCGACATTATTTCCATTTTCGGCACGGGAAACGCCAAGGCCATGGCGGGCGGCATTTCGGAGGCCCTGATCACCACCCAGACCGGCCTGCTGTTGGCGATTCCCGGGCTTTACATGAGTAACTTTCTCAACCGCCGGGCTGAAAACCTGAAGCGGCGCATTTCCTCGGTGGGAATCTATTTGAGACGGTATGTATAACCGGATACGAAATTATTTTTGGGAGCCGGGCTTATGCTGAACATTACGGCAGATCGAAAGACAAATAAAAAAAGCATCGAGCTGAATATGGCGCCATTGATCGACATGGTGTTTATCCTGCTCATTTTTTTCCTGGTAACCACCAGTTTTGTCAAGGAAACCGGGGTGGATATCAACCGGCCGGCTGCAGCCACGGCAGTCAGCAAGGAAAAAGCGAATATCCTCATCGGCATCACCAAAGACGACCGGATTTTCATGGACAATCGCGATATCGACCTTCGCGCGGTCAGGGCAAACGTGGAACGGGCCCTGGCCGAAAATCCCGAAGGCGCTGTGATCGTCGTCGCTGACAAGGAAAGCCGGACCGGCATTGTTATCAAGGTGATGGACGGATCCCGGCTGGCCGGCGCCAAACACGTTTCTTTAGCGGCCAGTCTGCTTACTGAGCAGAAATGATAATTGCGACAGAAAAATACAGCAACGGCCTGCAGCAAACGCGAACCTTAACCTTGTGGACGGTCGCAGCGGCATTCTCTCTGGCGCTCAACATTCTCCTGTTCGACTTCATGCCTTGTTTGATTGACCGTAATCCCGGCAGACCCGAGTATTCACAATTCGTTGAATCTGTAAACATCATCCGGATCGAGAGACCGGAACCGCCTGTCCGCAAAAAAGAGAAGAAACGTAAGATCATGCCCAAAGAACAGGTAAAGAAACTGATCAGGGAAAAACAGGTTTACGCAAAGCGGCCGGTGAAACAGGTCCTTGATCTTCCATTTGAGATCAACCCGAAACTCACGGCGATTTCCGGGACACTGAAGGTTCCGCCGGTAAAAATGGTTCGTTTGGATTCGTTGGGCCTGAAGGGATTATACGAGGTCGGTGAAATCGACCATCCCCTGACCCCGATCGTCCAGGTCCCGCCCATCTATCCCATGCGGGCAAAGCACATGGGAATCGAAGGATGGGTCAGGGTAAAATTCATCGTAAACGAAGAAGGCAGGGTCGATGATATCAAAATTCTCGATAGCCGGCCGGAAAAAATTTTTAACAGCGCCGTGCTTCGCTGCGTCTCGGCCTGGCGCTTTACACCGGGAACAGTGTACGGTGTTCCGGTCAAGACATTGGTGGAAACAACAGTTCGCTTTGAGCTGGAATAGAGACTACATGATTCCATTTACATCGAAATACTTGCTCCATTTAATGCACATTGCAATTCTGGGCCTGATGGTCTCGGCGGTTGCCTATGCGGGACAAGGGGATGACATCCCCCTGTCCGCCCGGACGGTTCTTTTTAAAGCGCAGAAACTTATGGATGAAAACAAGTTCGCTGAGGCGGCCGGGACGCTTGAAAAATTTCAGGAAAGAGGCAGGAAATTGAAACCGGGTGAGCCTGACTCAAAGGGATACCGGCATTACATGGTCGATTTTACTTTGGGTAATTGTTACTTGATGGACAAACAGCATTTGAAAGCCGTTATCCATTACCAGGCCGCGGTTGCCGCCAAACCGGATTTTTATTCCGGCTGGATGAATTTGGCTAAATGCTGCTATGACATGAATGCATACGCCAAAGCAGGAAAGGCGTTTTTAAAAGGATATGAGGCCGCTCCGGAGAAGACTCCTGAAACGCTATACTATGCTGCTGTCTGCTTTTTGACAGCCGGTGACAATCAAAAGGCCCTGGGCATGTTGCAGCGGCTCTTGAAGGCGCACCCGGCCGCTGCCAGGCTTGAGTGGAAGGAAACGATTGCCCGGGCCTATTTTGCCTGCCGGCAGCCCCGAAAGGCTCTGTCGTTTGTCAAGGAGCTTTCGGAGAAAACAGAAGGAAAAAAGCGGAAACAGTGGCAGGAAATCAGGCTCCATCTATACTGCTCACTGAACATGAAGAAAAAGGCGCTTGAATATGTAAACCAGTTGATCCGGGAGTGCCCGCAGGAGCCCAAATGGTGGAAAGGACTGGCCCATCTCTACCTGATGGAGAACCGGTACCGGCCTGCCCTGGTGGCCCTGACTGTAAAGGGTTTTCTTGCGCCCCTTACAGCGCAGGAGAAAAGGGTTGTCGCAGACCTGAACATGACCCTCGATGTCCCCATACAGGCGGTCCGATTTTATGAGAAAATCGCCGGGGAAAAATTTGATCAGGACATCGCTTTCAGTATTGCACAGGGATACATCCGGATCCACCGGCCGGAAAATGCCCTTAAATGGGTTGAAAAAGGACTCCTGAAGGAGAAGAAGAATCTGCGGCTTATGTTCCTGAAAGGAGACCTTCTCTATGAGTTGGAAAGATACCGGCAGGCCGCAGCCGCGTTTGAATTGGCCGCGCGCGGGAAAAGAAATCCCGGCCGGGCCTGGCTCATGGCAGGTTATGCCGCTTGGAATGTGGGAAATCTGGAAAAATCACGCCTGGCGTTCAAACATGCCGTAAAATATCCAAAGCAGAAAGGGCCAGCGCAAAGGGCCTTGGGCCAGCTTGACAGTCTGGCGACTTCAATCCTTCAATAAATCACGTTCATTCTATTACTTTATATTGGAAACTTGCCTATCCGGCTGACTCAGGTTGATTATCTTGTAAGCGTTCACATGGCACCGCATCTGCTTTGTTGTCGGGTACTTGAAGTACAGGACGTCTAGCGTACCCATACGCCTCGCATCTGCAGCACCCTGTAAACGCATATAGATTACTTTAACTCAATTCCATTGTCCCGGGCAGCGTCCTTGATATGGTCAACAAAGATTTTTGCGAACTTGTCATTTGAGCCAAGCCCCTTAAGGACCGGAATTACTTCAAACCCCTGTTTGGTCAAAATGCTTTTCCACGAATCTTCTTCGTCGCTTGCCATATCATTAGTGGCATGGTCACCTGCAACAATCATGAAGGGCTTTAATACGATTTTTCCAGAGCTAAAATGAGACAGGTATCGCGCAATATCCTCAATCCCAGGGAATCCTTCCACAGACCCTATGTAGGTCATTACATCGGGATAGAGTTCCCGCATCTTTTTGGCGGCCTCCATGTAAATCCCGGTCGACCAGTGCTCATTGCCGTGGCCCATGTATACCAGCATGGCCTTGTTTTCCCTGGCCAGTTCAACATCGGCAGAAATGGTTTTGAGAGCTTTTTCCATGTCATCATGATAATCATATTTGTCGCCGGGCTTTCCAAGAGCAGGTCTTCCCATGACGATCTTGTCAAAAGGCATCCATTTTTTCTTGGTTGTCTTTATTGAAGCAAGCGCATTTATATATGAACTCAGATCCTGTGCCTGCTCCATAAAGAATATATGGGTCGGCTGGACGATGATGTTTCTATAGCCGTCCTCCCTTAAATCCCCAATGGTGGTGATAATATTTTTTACGTAGATAATCTCTTTGGGAATTCCCTGTCCCAGCCATTTATTTGCTTCCACCTGTCGTTCTTTCCAAACAGATCGGATGATATTGGATGTAAACGTTATCTTTACAGGAACTCCGGGAAATGCCTTTTGGATTTGTTTTTGGATATTTGTAATGGACTCAATGGCCGACGGCACTGTTGTACCAAAACTGGCCAGTACAATGGCTACCTTGCCTTGGTCGGCACTGACTTTGGCGTGCTCCCCTGCCATGGTCACAGAACAAAAACCAATAGTTAGCAAAAAAACCATAACGGAAACAAGTGTCTTTCTTTTCATAACTAACCCCTCCTTTTTTATATGAATATCATACATCCTTCATTCACTAACTTCAGAGATCACAAGAAATGCTATGTTTTCTCAAGAAGAAATGTGCAGAATTTTAGATAAATATCTATAAAATCCATAAGTTATAGTTCTATATTGCACAATTTATTATGAGAAATCTTTTACT
>JAYEFH010000271.1:0-2245 GCA_034658555.1 Thermodesulfobacteriota bacterium
CCAAGGGGGCCCCTCCGCTCCTTGAACGCAGCATCACCATAGTCGGGAAGCACTCGCGCGGCCACGGCCCTGCAGCTAAAGGATCACAGAGTGGAGGCCATCTGGCCCAGGTCAAAATTGAGCTTTTGGAAGGCGAACAACGGGATATCGATGCGAATAAGCTGGCCGCTTTGTGGCGCGCAAAGGCGGGTGTTATTCCGGATGCCGAGGCTCTGACTTTTCAGAGCGCCATGTTCAGCGCGGGCAATCCTGTTGAGGTTCACCTGTCTCTGGACGATCATGACCAACTCGTTGCTGCGGCTGACGAACTCAAGGACGAACTGAGAGGTTACCCAGGGGTTTTTGATATAAGTGACAGTTTCCTGCCTGGAAAGAAAGAAATGCAGCTCAAGCTGAAACTTCCCGCCCGCAGTCTGGGTCTGACGCTGGATGACCTGGCTCGGCAGGTGCGACACGCCTTTTACGGGGCTGAGGCCCTGCGGTTGCAGCGTGACAAGGATGAGGTAAAGGTCATGGTTCGCTACCCTGAGTCCGAACGTAAATCCTTGGGCGATATAGAAAACATGCGCATCCGCATGCCCGACGGCTCAGAGGTCCCTTTCAGCCAGATGGCCGAGGTAAAGATGGAGCAGGGATACGCCTCCATTGAGCACGCCCAGCGCCTTCGTGTAATCAAGGTCACGGCAGATGTGGATGAGACAATCACCAACGCCAATGAGTTACGCATGGAACTGGAGAGCCGCTTTTTGCCGCAACTCAAAAATCATTACATGGGATTGCGATACAGCATTGAAGGAGAAGGCAAAGAACAGAAAGAGTCCATGGCCGATGTCAAGAAGGGCTTTATTATTGCCATTTTCGCTATCTACGCCCTGTTGGCTATTCCTTTCAGATCATTTACCCAGCCCTTTATTGTTATGGCAGCCATTCCTTTTGGTATTATCGGCGCGGTGTTCGGACACCTGATTATGGGGTTCAACCTGAGTCTTATGAGCATGTTCGGTATTGTTGGTCTGGCCGGTGTAGTGGTCAATGACTCCCTGGTATTGATTGATGCAACAAACAGGATTTGTGGTCATGGATTAGACGCCCATGACGCAATTACGCAGGCCGGAGCCATGCGATTTAGGGCCATCATCCTCACGTCGCTAACCACGTTTGCCGGATTGACTCCCATGCTCCTGGAACGAAGCCTTCAGGCACAATTCCTCATCCCCATGGCCATCAGTCTTGGTTTTGGAGTGCTCTTCGGTACAGGCATCACGTTGCTATTAGTCCCCGCCCTATATATGATTTTGGACGATATACACGATCTTTGGGCAAACGTGAAAGCCAAGGTTACCCCATCTTCAACTGCGAACGGAAGATAAATAAGTTGAACAAAAATTAACAGGATTTTTTGTTGTATTCAAAGCGCAAGGAGCGAGCATAACGGGTTATGTGATCGACGAGCAACGAAGAAGACGGCAAAAAAGACATTAATTTGTTGAACTTAGGGAGATGGAAAAAATAATTATCCAGAATAACCTGGCGAAATTGTCAATGACCATTTTTCCATAGCTTTTTTAGTAGAGGGGGACGTTCATGCAGAACGTGCTTGACGGGTTAGCTGAGGTATGATACTGGATGAGTTATGCCGAGGTTAGCAAGATTAGACGCCCCCGGAGTTTTGCATCATGTGATGGGTCGGGGCATAGAGAGGAAGAATATCTCTTTGAACGACAAAGATCAAAGCGACTTTATCGATCGTTTGGCTGGGGTTGTTAAAAAAGGCGGGATGGATATCTACGCTTGGGCGTTGATGCCGAATCATTTTTTATGTTGAGCTCAACATAAAAAATGGTTTGGCATGATTGCGCATTGATCGCATACAATGTTTGTGAATTTGTTTTCCAATTCCCTGTACCATTTTTCCACCATCCGAAAAGGGGGACGTTCGTTCCGAGCATTCTTGAGGGAAAAGTAGAAGGGGAGCATTCTCCCAGAGCGTGCTCAGGGCTTGCTGATTAGAACCAAGTCGCTTGTGCGTTACAGGAAGTATTTCATGGTACTAGAAGTCTTAGACTGACGCTATGGCAAGAAGGATTTTAGGCACATTCGGAACGAACGTCCCCTTTGAAATTGGTCATAAATTCAGAAGTCCCGATAGGGACGGCAGAAAGAGGAAGCGTGGAGCCAACTATGATGAATGGTATATTTTGAACTGAAGGCTGCCGTCCTTACGGGACTGAATACATTTTTGTAT
>JAYEFH010000272.1:0-2239 GCA_034658555.1 Thermodesulfobacteriota bacterium
CACTGCTCATAGAACTCCTCGTTGTTGAAAGTGCAGCCTACTGTAGTTCCCATGGCAATGCCGACCTTTTTACCACGCAAATATTGCAGGCCGATCCCTGCCTGGTTAAGGGCCTCAGCCACTGCGCTAACGGCCAGATTGAGAGTACGGCTCGGGGCATTGGTCGGAAAATCGGGTAAGGTATCTCCAAAAAAATCGCGACCAGCCTCTGAAAGAGGTTCCGGCGGAGCTGCAAAGACCGGATAGGACAATTCTGTATAGAAAAGCCAATCCGGCACCGGAGTACAACTGATTATCCCTTCCCGGAGATTCTTCCAAATATTGTGCTGTCCCATTCCCAAAGCGGAAACACATCCTGTACCGGTAATGGCTACGCGTGATTTGGTCATTTGGCTACTGGGTTTGGAACTACATCGCTTTCACCGAAATAACAGAAATAGATACGTTATGATTATGCTGCAAAAAGGCCTAACAGAACCCACAAATCAACAGTTCAGATTCTCGTTAAACTCTGAACCAGTGAACGGTTACTTGTTATATAAGCTGTAGTTAATAACGTCTTGCGCAATTTCTTCAAGCATTTTATTGTCAGCGATGCCAAATCCCCCCGACCAGGCTCCGGCTTTGCGATAAAATTCAGGATTTGCGATTATCTGTCCTGTTGAACTGTCACGATATGTAACCTGCATAAGAACAGCCGAACTACCTGCCATGGCTCCTACCCAAACTCTTGCAGCCCCTCCGATAAATTTGATTTCCTTTACAAACGGAGTAATCTGCAAGGTTCGATCGGCTATTTTTGAGAAATCTGATCCTTCCTTCACTCGTTTTAGGGAAGGAAAAGGATACTTTATATCTTTGAACAATATTTCATCAATTTTTCGCAGGGCTTTCTGATTAGCCTTGGCTGAAGCAAATTTTTCACTAATACCAACAGATTTCATCTCAACATTCTTGAACTCTCCAAATTTGATTTTTGTTGGCATAGGCTTCTGTGCAGGCGCAGTAATGTGTGTTGCACATCCTGCCATAAGAAAGCATATTGCTATGGCTCTGATAATGCCGATCTTTCTGAAAATACTTTTCATTGTGTTTTTCCCCGTTATTTAGTTAAAGTTCAGCAACTTCTCAATACGTTAGGGTAAAATCATAAATAGCTTCACTTAGGAACGGGAGATAAATAAGTTGAACAAAAATTAACAGGGTTTTTTGTTGTATTCAAGGCGCGAGGAGCGAGCATAACGGGTTATGTGATCGACGAGCAACGAAGAAGACGGCAAAAAAGACGTTAATTTGTTCAAGTTATTTATTGTACGTTCCTTATCAACGATGGTTATTCACAAACTGGGCAAGCGCCTCCACAGAGGCGAAGGGAAGGCCACCTTCCCCTCGTCCATATCCGCTATTTGTACTCCAAAGCGCTTTTTGCAGCAGGACCACCAGCTCAACGGCGTCCAAGGAATCCAGCCCAAGGCCTTCTTCGAACAATGATACCTTGTCGTCAATGGGGCGCATTCATACGTCGGGGGAGGGGATCCATAAGCGCCAAATTATTTTGTAAGCATTCGCAGATTGCATTTATACCATACGTGGTTGTTTTGAAAGATGAACATTACTAAATTTAGGTCCCCCAACATGTGAATGCGCCCTCGTCAATGTCTTCAGGTTTGACGTCCGGCAGATTGAGGTCTTGAACAATCATCTCTTTCAGTTATTGCTTCAACCGGTCCATATATTTGCAACTCCATTTTGGGGTAGGTGTCCTATATCACGATGAGATCAGGTCATCAAGGCCTGGCGGTCACATTTGGATATTTCATATAAGCGCAAACGAGTTTTGTGACGCAATACTGAAGGCTCTTTGAGCCTTCAGAGGACAAGCTATAATCGTCTCTTCTCAGCTATGGGAGTTCTACCATAACCGAGCTTGAGATGGCAACGGCGCAAATAGTTGCATTCGAAGAAAATCACATTTTACCAATAATCTTAATTTAGACAAGGATCTCATTCCGGAAGATCAACTACTCTAATGAGGTATAGGCTGTCAAGCGAAACACGTCAACTTTCATGAGCACAAAAGGGTCAGTTTGGGTTAGCGTTAAATGATCAGTAATCAGGAGATCGGCAAAACCCGGAAATCCTTTGCGTCAATCAGCCGCCTGTCAGCAGTAACCAGGGTAAGACCGTAAACCATGGCAGTGGCGGCAAGGAATCTGTCGGCAGGATCCTGGTGAGCAAG
>JAYEFH010000273.1:0-2234 GCA_034658555.1 Thermodesulfobacteriota bacterium
ATGGAAAATAAAGAGAAAAAATGGGTGTGTGCTCATTGCGGCTACACAGCTTCAGGTAAATTCGTTGGGGATATCTGTCCTCAATGCAACCAGACTTACTGGAAATGCCCAAAGTGCGGCTTTCTCATTACAGCGGGAATGCCGCCGGACACTTGTCCTTCATGCGGCGAGAAGTGTGATTTCAAAAATGTTACATGTTACACGCCGGAGTGCGGAGGACCCGGCCACGCTGACCCTCGCCTGTAAGTCATCAAGTCGTTGAGTAGTCGAGTAGTTAATCCATCCCCGCCGGAACCACTCAGCCACCAAGACACGAAGGCACAAAGGATGGATGGTTTTGAAATATCAAATTATATTATAATCTTGGTGTGTTAGTGCCTTTGCACGACAAATTCGGAGATCTCTAACTATACGGAGATCGAACATGTTTCTGGTGAAAGGGGTTACAAAAGGGCCTGATTGTCAGACAGTTCCGGTTGAATTGTCAAAGATTGTGCAGGGTCTGAATGAGGAATAAGTGAGGATGTTATTATGAGCGAAAAAGTGAGGGTCTACGCCACCCCCGGGTGTCCATATTGCAAGATGGCAAAGGAGTTCCTTTCGAAAAAAGGTGTGCCGTTTACTGCTTATGATGTCAAGAAAGATAAGGAAGCCCTGAAGGAAATGAAGAGAATATCCGGCGGTGCCCTCAGGGTGCCTGTTATATCAGTGTGCAATGAGGTGATGGTGGGATTTGACCGTGGTCGCCTTGAACAGGCCTTGAGCTGTCTTGAGCAGAGTTCTGAGATTGAGTGAGCCATACAGGAGGTAATTATGGCCAGCGTAACTATTTATTCCACAGACGGTTGCCCTTTTTGTGCCAAGGCAAAATCGTTCCTGGCGGATAGGGGCATCAGTTACGAAGAAATTGATGTCCAGCCAGGATCGAGTGCCTGGAAGGAAATGAAAGAGAAGACCGGCAGCGGCTCTCTTCCGCAGATCCTGATAGGAGATGAACCGGTTGGAGGATACAGCGATCTGGTCCATCTGGAGGCCACAGGTGAGTTGAGCCATAAACTGGGGCTGGCCGAGGAAGGAGAGGTTGCTCCCCTTTATGATGTGATCATTATTGGAGGTGGCCCGGCTGGCCTGAGTGCTGCAGTATATGCTGCCAGAAAGGTCCTCAAGACCCTTTTTGTCAGCAAGGACATCGGAGGGCAGGTGGCCTGGACTTACGATGTGGATAACTACCTCGGTTTCAGCCAGGTTGAGACCGCTGATCTCATCGCAAAGTTTGAAGAACACGTGGAGAAGTATGGTGTTGAAAAACTTGTTGGGGTTGAGGTGAAGGCCCTGGAATTGACCGGGAAGATAAAAAAGGTCATCACAGATGACGGGAAGACCTATCTTACCAAAACCTTAATCATCGCCACTGGAAAGCGTCCTCGGTCGCTCAATGTGCCTGGGGAAAAGGAATTGATCGGTATGGGCGTAACCTACTGTTCTACATGCGATGCCCCCCTATTTGCAGATCTTGACGTGGCGGTGATGGGCGGCGGGAATTCGGCTCTTGAGGCGGTTATTGACCTGATGAAGGTTGCCCGGAAGATCTATATGGTCTCTCTGACGCCCATTACCGGTGATGAAATCATTCGAGACAAGGTCATAAGTTCACCAAAGGTGGAAATTTTTATCAAATACAAGGCACTCCGGATTGCAGGTGAGGCGACAGTTGAGGGGATTGAGATCGAGTCGCTGGAGACCGGCGAGAAAAAAAGGCTCGATGTACAGGGGATCATGGTGGAAATCGGCCTGCTCCCCAATTCCGAGCTGGTGCTGGACACCATGGAGATCAATCGTATAGGAGAAATCGTGATAGACTCCAGGTGTCGCACCGGTGTCGCAGGAATTTTTGCCTGCGGGGATGTGACGGATGTGCCCTACAAACAGGTCATTGTTGCAGCAGGCGAGGGGGCCAAGGCCGCTCTGTCGGCCTATGATTACATCATAAAGCAGAGATAGGTCGGGTCCGGAAGAAGAGATAGATGAAATCATTGGCAGCAAAGTTTACTTGACACCATGGACATGAAGCACTATATTCCTATAAGTGAATATATCAGGAGTTTCGAGTGAAAGCTTTTCTCAAGGTCATGAGAGCCCTTTCCGATCCTAATCGGGTAAAGATTATAAAAATGTTGCAGCATAAGGTAATGTGCGTTTGTGAGCTGCGGGCTGCGCTACAGATAGCCCAACCG
>JAYEFH010000274.1:0-2233 GCA_034658555.1 Thermodesulfobacteriota bacterium
TCCCAATTTCAAATTTTGAGTTTCCAATTTCACTGCAAAAATACAAGATCAACAAAGTATAAACTATTTTTGACTTGTCATGAAGGATATCAATTTTTTCTTCATTGTCTTAGTGTGAATCTATGAGTATGAAAGCAAGATATATAGTCGGAATCGATCTCGGGACAACCAATTCTGCCGTGGGCTATGTGGATCTCCATGATGCAAGTCCAGGCTCCATTAATATACTTACCTTTTACATATCACAGATTGTAGGCCAAGGTCGAGTGGCTGAAAGGCCGACTTTGCCGTCATTCCTTTATTTGTCAGGGGAATATGATCTCCAGGCCGGGGCAATGTCCCTGCCCTGGGACCTTGATAGGACCTATGCGGTTGGCGCTTTTGCCAGGGATCAAGGGGGGTTTGTGCCCGGGAGGCTGGTCTCTTCAGCCAAGAGCTGGCTGTGCCACGGGGGAGTGGACAGGGAGGCCCCTATTCTTCCATGGGGCGCGGGGGATGAGATAGACAAGGTTTCACCTGTTACAGCGTTATCCCGCTACCTCCAGCATATTAGAGAAGCATGGGATCATAGCATGCCTGAGCCTCTGGAAGCGCAAATGGTGGTCTTGACTGTACCGGCTTCCTTTGACGAGGTTGCAAGAGAACTCACTCTACGGGCAGCAAAGGAGGCGGGTCTGCCTTCCGTGACTTTATTAGAGGAGCCTCTGGCTGCCTTTTATGCATGGCTCTCCTTTCATGAAAGGCAATGGAATACCTTCCTGCATCCGGGAGATCTCCTTCTTGTATGTGATGTTGGTGGTGGTACGACTGACTTTACCTTGATTTCCTGTGAGGGAGACAAGGACACTCCCAAGCTTGAAAGGGTGGCAGTCGGGGACCACCTGCTTTTAGGCGGGGATAACATGGATCTTTCCCTGGCGGCCTTGGCAGAAAAGGCCCTTAGCCGGGAATTGGACACTGCCCGCTGGAATGCATTGTATCATCAGTGCAAACAGGCAAAGGAGACCCTTTTAGAAGATGGTGGGCCGGAAAAGGCCACGCTCAGGCTTACTGGCCGTGGGCGATCCCTGATCGGCGGCACAATGATGACAGATCTTCACAGGGATCAGGTGAATGATGTCCTTGTCGAAGGTTTTTTCCCCGAGGTGGATCTTAAGGCAGGCGATTCTCTGGAAAGGGGCGAGACGGGTCTCAGGGAGATGGGGCTTCCCTATGTAAGCGATCCGGCTGTGACCAGGCATCTGGCCCGTTTTCTCTTAAGGCAGGGCGGAGGCCGGATGCCTACTGTGGTACTCTTTAATGGGGGTGCACTCAAGCCCTGTTTGATACAGAAGCGCCTAAAAGGAATATTGACATCCTGGTCCGGACGCTCTGTCAGGGTTTTAGACAGCAGATCCCTTGACTTGGCGATATCCTGGGGAGCCACATATTACGGACTGGTTACACAGGGTCTCGGGCTTCGAGTAGGCGGAGGTATAGCAAGATCCTACTTCGTAGGGGTAGCCCTGGACAGGAAGGTCCATGTCCCCAGAGGAGTCTGCCTGGTAGAGAGGGGGACAGAGGAGGGGAAGGAGGTAGAGGTCTTAAAGACCTTTCGGGTCCGGACAAACAGACCGGTAAAATTTTCACTCTACAGCTCTACCACCCGTAAGGGAGATAAAGTAGGAGATCTGGTGTCGGTGGATTCCGAAGACCTTATCGAACTTCCACCACTTCAGACGGTTTTACGTTACGGTAAGAAGGGACGTGATGTACAGATTCCCATCAGACTGGGCGCAAAGGTTACGGCCATAGGGACACTGGAACTCTATTGCGAGTCCCAGGAAAGTCCGCACAGGTGGCGTCTGCAGTTTCAGCTCAGGGATTCAGAGACAAATGGCGTAGATTCAACCTCTCAGGTTGAAGGAGTACGGGTAGCTCCATCTGATGAACAGATGGAGGAAGAGCCAAAGGGGTTGTCCGAAGAAGGCCTTAAGGCCCTGGAGAAGGCCGTGGAGGAAATCCGCAAATGCTTTGTACCGGATAAGGGAAACAAAGCCCTTGCACCATCACAACTCCCGAGGCGTTTGGCAGAGTGCATGGGCATGGAGAAGGACTTGTGGTCACTTCCTCTGTTGCGTGCCTTGGCTGACGCATTACTTGATACAAAGGCCGGACGTGGAAGGTCCCCGCAACACGAGGCTAGATGGTATAATTTGACAGGTTTTTGTCTCCGTCCCGGGACCGGCGAGGT
>JAYEFH010000275.1:0-2226 GCA_034658555.1 Thermodesulfobacteriota bacterium
AATTTAGCTTATCAGCTACTAAATTAGTATTTGGACAATCTGATGATTAACGAGAGAAATATACACCCGACAGCCATAATTTCCCTGGATTCAAAAATTGCAAAAGGAGTAAAGATCGGGCCCTATGCGGTTGTCGGGCCTGACGTCGAGATAGGTCCGGAGACGGAAATAGGCCCCCATGCCGTAATTGAGGGTCATACCCGGCTTGGGAAAAAGATGAAGGTTTCCCAGTTTGCATCTATTGGCGCCCCTCCTCAGGATCTGAAGTACGCCGGCGAGCCCACAAGGGTTGAGATAGGCGATCAGACTATAATCAGGGAGTTCGTCACAGTCCACCGCGGGACTCAAGGTGGAGGCGGTATTACAAGAGTCGGGAAGCAGTGCATGCTTATGGCTTATTGTCATGTGGCACATGACTGTCAGGTTGGAGACAGTGTGATCATGGCAAACGGAGTTACTCTTGGGGGACATGTAGAGATAGGAGAGTGCGCCATCATCGGTGGACTGTCAGCTATCCATCAGTTCTGCCGAATCGGTGCCCATGCCTTTCTGGGCGGCATGTCAGGTGTAAATAAGGATATACCTCCTTATGTGAAGTACTGGGGCCAAAGGGATCATCTCTATGGTCTGAATCTGGTGGGGCTGAGACGGCAAGGGCTTTCGAGAGAAATTATTGACGCCCTGAAAAAGGCTTATCGAATGATTTTTCAAGGTGATGATACTGTAACAGATGCCCTTGATGTCGTGGAATCCTGTCTTGGGGCCATGCCCGAGGTAAAAAGATTTACCGAGTTTATCAGGTCTTCCAAAAGGGGCGTGCCCATGGTTTCCAATGGAGAAGAGGAGCCATGATGCAGGACCATCCTTTGGGGTTGGTGGCAGGAGGAGGACAGTTTCCTCTGCTGTGCGCCAGGGCTGCCAGAAGGCAGGGTCGCGGGATAGTGGCGGTAGCTCACAAGGGGGAGACGGATCCCTTGCTTTCAGAGGAAGTGGATCAGATTGAATGGGTTTACCTGGGGCAGTTAGGCAAGCTCATAAAGACACTTAAAAAAGCAGGGGTATCAGAGGCCATATTTGCAGGTTCTATAACAAAAACGAAGATATTTAAGGACGTTCACCCTGATCTCAGGGCAATAAACCTATGGCGACGCCTGGACAACAGGCTGGATGACGGAATATTGAGGTCCATTGCTGCGGAGCTTGAGCAAGAAGGCATCCGGATTCTTTCTTCCACCGTTCTCTTGAAGGAACTACTTGTCCCTTCCGGTGTATTGACCCGTTGCAAACCATCAAAGAGCCAGTGGGAAGATATTCATTTCGGCTGGGAACTCGCAAGGAAGATAGGACGTCTTGACATAGGTCAGTGCCTGGTAGTCAAGGACCGCGCTGTACTGGCTGTCGAGGCAATTGAAGGAACAGATCAGACCATCCGGCGGGGCGGACAAATGGGTGGGTCTGGTGCGGTGGTAATAAAGGTCTGTAAACCCACACAGGATACCAGATTTGACCTTCCTTCCGTGGGAGTTGGAACCATTGAGCAGATGATCCGGGTCAAGGCATCAGTCCTGGCTGTGGAGACCGGCCGCACCCTGTTTTTTGACAGGGATTCTACCATTGATCTGGCTGACATGTCGTCAATAGCTATAGTGGGCATTGACGGAGATCATTCCACACGACACCCGGCTTCATAGCAAAACACGGACTGCCTTTGTGTTGTGCAATATTAACGGAGAAATACATTGATTCGGACAGCAGTCATAGGAGTAGGATATCTGGGGCTGTTTCATGCCCAAAAGTACGCACAGATGGAGGGAGTAGACCTTGTTGGAGTAGTGGACGTATCTCCTGAGCGTGCACGGGACGTGGCCGGGGAGGTAGGGACCGATGCCTACACCGATATCCATGAGATCGTAGGAAAGATCGATGCGGCATCAGTGGTTGTCCCCACTATTCATCATCACGAAGTTGCCAAGATACTGTTTTCCCATGGCATACACTGCATGCTTGAGAAACCTATCTCTACCACTGTGGAGGAAGCGGATGAGCTCATTAGCTTGGCAAAGGCGCAAGACCTGATACTCCAGGTGGGACATTTGGAGCGATTTAACCCTGCCATAAAGGTGCTTGAGGCAAAGGTGACGCATCCCCTCTTTATAGAGGCCCACAGGCTGAGCGGCTTTAAGGATAGGGCTACTGACGTGGATGTGGTCCTGGATCTGATGATTC
>JAYEFH010000276.1:0-2200 GCA_034658555.1 Thermodesulfobacteriota bacterium
GATGGAAAACTTTCATCATTTATCCACGACGTAGAGGCAAAGGCCGCCACTGTTAAGACCTTGACGTGTACCCTGAAACAGGAACGTCATTTAGCCATCTTTGCCCGGCCGGTTATTTTTCAAGGCCGTATGGCCTTGGAAAAGCCGGACAAACTGCGCTGGGAATTCACAAGCCCTATAGCCTCTGTGTTGATTTTTAATGGCGCCAAAGGCTTAAAATGCAGCGGCAACAGTGAACCTCAGAGGTTTAATCTGGCTACAGATCCGGTAATGCAAATGGTATCTAAACAGATATGGACCTGGATAAACGGATCATATGCTACCCTACAAGAACAATACCGTATGGTATTGCTTGAACCAGGCCTTTGCCTTGTACTTACAGCAAACGATCCAAAGATAGCAAGGGCAATTTCCAATGTAAAGATCAGCTTTAATCCTGATTCGTTACAGCCGACTACAGTAAGAATACAGGAACCCGGCGGGGACCATACGGTAATTTCGTTTAGTGATTTTATCCTGAACCAGCCCCTGGACCAATCCCTTTTTACCAGGTGTAGCGGCCCGTGAACACAAAGTCCGCCTGGCTGAAATGGGGCATTGCATTTTTTCTGGCCGCATTTGGATTGTTTGCAGCCAGGGGGATATATCTTGGAGAGGATGCACTGGACCTCCTGCCGGATACGGCGGTACGCGGGGATATCCAGTTGCTGCAACGTATGGGGCTGGTAAATCGTGTCTTTATCAGCCTGGAAACAGATCCTTACCGGACGGCTGTTTCAGGGAATGGAGTTGAGCAGACGCTAAAAACTTCTGCGAGACAAGTTGGATCAGCTCTTGCGGAAAATCCCGTATTCAGGGAAGTATTATATCAGCTTCCATCAGGCTATGAATGGAGACTTCTGGATCAACTATGGACCCATCTTCCGGCCCTTCTGACAGAAGAGGATCTGGGCCGGATACAATCCCAGCTTACTACGGATGGACTTAATCAGGCCCTTGCAAAGGATTTTGCCCTGTTAAACAGCCCTGCCGGATTGCCCCTTAAGGAACAGATACGCCGGGACCCGCTTGGTCTGTCGCGTCTTCTTATAAAACGCCTTTTCAGCCTTCGTGGTGAATTCACGGCCCAAATACGAGACGGATTTTTTTTCAGTCAGGACGGCGGAAGTTGTCTTATTTGGGCTGAAAGCGCACTTCCTCTCACAGACTCCAAGGCTGCGGAACAAGTACAGACTGAGGTGCAAAAGGCCCTTGAGCAAGGCCTGGTTCATGGAGTAAGCGCGCGAATCATCGGCGCCCTTCCGCATACCCTGGCAAATGCCCGCACAGTCCGGAGGGATCTGCGCAAGCTCCTGCCATTGGCCACTCTGACACTGTTTGTATTCTTTTTCCTGATTTTTCGTAATCCACGCGCGTTATTGGTGGTGGGTATTCCCTTTATGGCCGCCCCTGTGGCAATAGCCGTTCTGAGGCTTTTTTATGACCGGGTAAGTGCTATTGCCCTCGGGTTCGGCATTGTCCTTCTGGGTATTGCAGTAGATTCCGCCATACATATCTATCTTGCGCTCTCCAGAAATCCCGGGGGCAAAGAAGCCGTCCTCAAAAGTATTAAACGCCCGGTGATTTTGTCCACAGCCACCACTCTTGCGGTCTTTGTGGTGTTGCTCTTCTCTGAAGTTCCATCTCACAGGCAAATGGCCGCTTTGGCCATAACCGGAGTCTTCTTGGCAGTGGTATTGGCCTGGATGCTTGTGCCCACTCTTGCAATAAGAAACCCCGTGATTTCAAAAGAAGAACATATAAAGCCCGGCCTCCAGCATTCAAAATCAAAGCTAATACTATGGGGACTGTTGCTTGCCGCCGGGGCTTTGGCCTGGCCCAGGTTGCACTATAACGGAAATCTTCAGACACTGGACATGCTTACTCCAAAGATAAAAGCAGACGAGGCCCATTTCCGCGCTACATGGGGACCCGCGGGAGATGAGACCTTTATCCTGGCTTCAGGAACCACTCTGTCACAGGCCCTGGATCGAAACGATCGAGTCTATGAGGAACTTCAGCGTTATTCCATATCGGGTTTGCGAAGTATTTCTCCCATTCTTCCCGGACCATGCCTGCAGGAACAAAACATATCAAACTGGAATGTTTTTTGGGAAAAACGGCGCGCCGGCGTTGAAAAGGAAATTGACCGAATTGGAAC
>JAYEFH010000277.1:0-9628 GCA_034658555.1 Thermodesulfobacteriota bacterium
AGGTCTTGCTGTCCAGGGCCAACCGGCATGGATATGCGCCAAGGCGCATAGTGCCTCCCTTATCAATGCTCTCATCTCTTTTTTGTATTTTATCAGCGCGGTAGTCGTACCATTCCTTCATCAGGTAAATTACCGGATCAGGCGTGGCAGGATCGAATTCAGTGCTGTCAGCCAGGGGCAGCCCGGCTACGTTTCGGGCAAATTCAATAACTGCCAACTGCATGCCTAAACAGATGCCGAAAAAAGGCACCTTGTTTTCTCTGGCATAAGTAATGGCCTCAAGTTTTCCAGGTATTCCCCTTGATCCAAATCCCCCAGGGACCAATATCCCATCGACTTTTGAAAGCCGGTTTGCCAGCTCTTCGCCCTTTGTTTCCTCTGAGTTCACAAAGTCTATTTCGATTTCGGAGCTATTTGCGACACCCCCGTGGAACAGGGCCTCATTCAGACTTTTGTAGGACTCCCTGAGGTTTACATACTTACCAACCATGGCAATCAGCACTTTGTGCTGTGGTTCCTTAATCTTAGCAATAAGGTTTTCCCACTCGGTAAGCACAGGTGCCCTTGTCCACATGTTAAGGGATTCGATGATTCGTTCGTCCAGCCCTTGTTCGTGAAATCGTATCGGCACTTCATAGATGCACTTTACGTCTTTGGCTGCAATAACCCGGTCTTCTTCTACATTGCAGAATAATGATATCTTGGACTTAATGTCCGGTGAAAGATCGATCTGGGTGCGGCAGAGCAGGATGTCCGGCTGAATTCCTATGGATAACAGTTCTTTTACGCTGTGTTGTGTTGGTTTTGTTTTGAGTTCACCTGCTGCCTGGATATAGGGCACATAGGTCAAATGGATATAAAGGGTATTTTCAGCACCAAGGTCGCTCCTTAACTGTCTAATAGCTTCCAGAAACGGCTGGCCTTCAATGTCCCCTACTGTGCCTCCTATTTCTATAATGGCTATATCCACATCACTATTTAATTGAATAATCGCCTGTTTGATCTCGTCAGTTATGTGAGGGATAACCTGAACAGTACCTCCGAGGTAGTCTCCCCTTCGTTCTTTTGTGATAACACTAAAATAAATACGTCCTGAAGTGTAGTTGTGCCTCTGTCCCAGCTTTGCATGGGTATAACGCTCGTAATGTCCGAGATCCAGGTCTGTTTCGGCACCATCGTCTGTCACAAATACCTCACCGTGCTGGAATGGGTTCATCGTGCCAGGGTCCACATTTATGTATGGGTCCAGCTTCTGAATGGTGACCCGAAGCCCCCTGGCTTCGAGCAATGCCCCTATGGAAGCTGCCGCCAGGCCTTTCCCCAGAGATGAGAGGACACCTCCTGTGATAAAAATAAACTTTGTTTTCATATTTATAAAATCCTATTCAGATCAAGAGCTATATCATTTAAACAGTTAGGAATTCGTATACCTTATCAGAGACCAAAATCTGATGTTTTGCAAGCGATTTTCCAAAAACCTCTTACACTGCCATACGAAGCAAAGCCTTGACTGTTGCTATTGCCACAGTACTGCCCTTACTCCCGGCCTAAATCTCATCCACGGATCGGTCTATCGCCCTGACAAGAAGACCTGATACGACCTCTACACCGCCATTTTCGGCCCTCATTTTTCTATCCCTTCCCTTGCCCTCACTCCCTTGCTGAAATAATGCTTTATCTTTCGCGCTTCTGTTATCAGATCGGCTCGCTCCATTATTTCTTTAGGCGCCCATCTCCCGGTAAGTACAAGTTCTACAGCTTGAGGCCGTTTTTCCAAAAGGCTTATTATGCTTTCCAACGGGATGAGTCCGAAGTGAACAGCCACGTTTATTTCATCAAGTACGATCAGATCATATTTTCCCTCTTCCATGGCCTGCATTATTTCACTAAGGCCGGTCCGGGCCATTTCCATCTCTTTCTCTGAGGGTCTTCCTTTAGTAAATCTGCCTGAACCGTATTGATGAATGGTGATTTGTTCCCCAAATTTCTTAAGGACCTTTATTTCACTGAATTCCCCATGTTTCAGAAACTGGGCAAACAATACCCTCCAACCGGCTCCAACTGCCCGGAGGGCCAGCCCAAGAGCGGCAGTAGTCTTTCCCTTGCCGTCCCCGGTATAAACGTGGATATAACGCGCTTCTTTCTGCAAGTGGTTCCTTTGGATCCTTATGGAAAAATTGGGCTCAATATACGAAACGGCAGCATTAATGTATTCTTGACCAGGTCTATCATGGCCACGCCTACTGCATCAGGTGAAAGGACTGTGACCTCCGGGTTTTTTATCTGTCCCTTGATTTTTACCGGAAATGTTACGATTGTCGCGTCCTTTCCTCCTATGGCCTTTCCCAGCAAAGGTACCTTTGAGACTATGGTGTCTATGGTCTTCAACGGGGCTACCAGTACAGTCATGTCTGCATCCATGTCGCCCAGATCAATTGTTCCGCTACCAAAAAAGTTTAGCCCTTTCCCTTTAATTATTGCCTGATCAATATACAGATTATTGTCCTTTATATTTCCTTTAATCTCCATTTGTGAAAAAGAAAAGCCTTCAGTAAGGAAATCAGGGAACCCGTTTTTGGAAAAAAGGTCTGTCACATTAAGAACGCTGAATATCTTGGAGAGCAGTGTCATACGTCTTATCCTACCATTGGCGGAATGGAGTTCTAATGTGCCCCTTTTCCAATTTTTGGGTGTCCCTTCAAGGTTTGCATTAAAGACAAATGGCCCCTCTAATATATTTTGGTCGTAACCGAGGCATGAAAGCAAGTTTTGGAAAAACACTTTCTCTTCGTGATCAGTAGAAATAGACAGATTGGCCATGCCGGAGCCTGGGTATGAACGCCAAGTGCCGGTAGTATTGAGGCCACAGATTGTTCCGGAGGATATAGAGATAGATGTTTTCCCATGAGGCAAGAATTTTATCTGACCTGTGATGGGTCGCCAGATATAGTCGGTAACTTTTTGGTCTTTATCGGAAAATGCCGTTTCTTTTATGCTTGTGTATTTAAACCTATCCAGATCGAAGTTAATTCTGCCTGTAATAGAAAGGGGAGAATTTGGTGATTTGGTGATCTGGTGATTTGGTGATTTGGGAATAGGTGCAAGGTCAGGGTAAGGATGTTTTTCTTTGTATGTATCAATGAATCGGGAGAAATTTTTCCAGAAAAGGGAATCTGATTTAAGATCCAGATCAAGATCAATATTATGCTTTGAGAATGAGGCCCGTCCTTTAGACATCACTGATTCGCCATTTATTCCCAAAGAGAGTTCCTCTATGTCTGTCCATGAGTTATGACCATGCAAGTTGGCATATTTGACAATTGTCGGCTCTGAAACACCCCAGTGCCAGTTTAATCCGGATGCCTCTATAGAGCCCTTAAATCGGGCGGAACTCGGATCTTCCAGAGAACAAGTCATGTTGCATGAGCCCTTTATATAGCCTGATAATATTTTATTCTCTTCCAGGATTTTGTTCAGCGTGTCTCCTTTTAGGCATCCTTCCCAATTCAGCAACAAATTCTCCTCGGGAACCTGAAGCAAATTCAGAGAAAAACTCGCCTCTTCATCCGGAGTAGTAATAGTAAGATCTTTTATAGAGAGTTCCTTTGGACCGGAGCTGATATCCAGTTTTACCTTTGTGGCCTTCTTGTTTTCTATATCTGAGAGGATCTCTCCCTTTACGCCGATCTTTTTTGGGTCCCAGGCAACCCTTAAATGATTCAGGATGCATGGTGTGCCGGGGAAATACAGGGTAGGTATCCAACCCTTTGCCTTTACCCATTGTGAAATACCTTCTCTAGCAGTCCCGCTCAGATCAAGCCGGCCCTGCCATTCTTGCCATTTTTTGTGTTTGATGTCTCCGTTTAAGCTCATCTGCTGGTCTGAAAGGCGCATCCTGCAACTGGATATTCGAACATTTTCCTGATCAACCTGTGCAGAGGCCTGTTCAATGTGGGAAGATTCGGGAAGCAGGGGGCTGTGGAAATTAAGGCTTTTTGTGTTGGCCGTTATGCCGTATTTCCAGTTCAGAGGTTTCCTCACGGATCCTTTAAGCCATGCGTCAGTTACTTCCACAGTACCATCAATTGAAAGGAGTACTTTGGAAAGGACTTCTTGCAGCCGTGGATAGCGTTTCAGCTCGGTGAGAAGAGGACCTGAGTCCAGAGAGGCATTAAGTTTTTTGATATCTAGAAAAATCTCATCTTTCCACCTGACTGATCCCCCGGTTTCGTGGATAGAGTGAGGACCGGCTACCCCCTGAATATTGCTCCAGTTCACTTCGTCAGGAAGGACCTGGAGTTGACCTTTTTTAATCTTGACGGGCCATGTAATCCGCTCGTAATATGCCGTTCCATCAATGCTCGACACATCCACTCTCACTGAAATATTTTTTAACCTGTCACCCAGGATAAGACGACCGGAGGTCTTGCCCCGGACATTGCTGAATTTGGCCAGCTCATTCCTGAACCCCTGATGATCCACCAGCCTGTGCAACAGAGCAGGAAGTTTTGAAAGGTCCGCATCCAGGTCCATATCCAATTTAAAGACCTCGTCTTTACCAACAAGGCCCAATGCGAGAGAACCATTTGTGCCCAGGGAATCGCCCAATCCGGCTGAAAGATTCTGTCCTATCAATATCCCGTCTCTGATCTTGATTTGGCCCGAAGCCTTTTTGAGGTCCAAATCCACATTTGGAACGTGTATCGACGCTTCATCCACGTCGGCTGTGATGGTCATGGCCTTCAGTTCCCGAAAGCGTGGCACAGTTCCCTCAAAGTAATACGCCGCTGCTCCGGCCTTTCCTCCCAGGACTGTGTCGCACACCAGGTCGGCCACCTGATGCCCGCCGAACAGGGCAAGGACTTTTTCTCTAACTCCTGAAAGATCTACTTCCTTTGCCTTGAGGTCAATAAGCCAGATGGCCTCATCAGTAAGAGCCGCCTGTCGTCTTTCTATCACTCCTGACAAGGTCAGCCCTGGGTCTGTAAGCTCCAACGCATTTACCGACACGTGAATTTGCTGCCCCTGTTTTTTTAAACTCAGGTCTGTATAGCCGCAAGAAAACAGCATTTCTTTGTCATGTGACTCGATTCTCAAACAAGGGAAGTCCCCTTTTATTGAAGCCTTTATATCGTCAATACCGGTTCCTGTTATGGCAGCCTGTACGTTTATATCTGAGTCTAAGGGCTTAACCGGGCTCTTGCTCAGGGAAGCAAGGAGGATTTTGTGCGGTTTGAATTCTTGACAGTCTATCCATAACTCATAGGAGCCTTTTGACGGGATAAAATGGCCTTTGGTCTCCAGGCTTTTGGCATAAGGGGGTATGCATGTGAGAGATGCATCAACCCTGTCAGGTCTTATATCTATCTTGGCTTCAACATTTAAAAAGTTAAGGCAATTGGTGTCGTGGAGCAGTCCTGGTAAAACGCCTTCCGGATCTAAAGCAAGGCTGCCATTTTTTATAATAAGAGTAGCTGAGAGAGGGGGTAGTGACCATGGTTCTTCGTCGGCAGCCGGAGCCATGGACATGAGATGGAGATTAGGATTGTCGAAAACTACCCGGCTTATTCCAGGTCTGCCACGGAAAAGGCCCGGCCAGTCCGGGAAAAGAAGGATCTTCGGGACCTCTGCCTCTAACTGGTTATTGGAAACCAGAGCATCACTAAGAGCTATGCGGGGAAAGGGAAACCACTGCCAGGAGATAGCCTTAATGTCAATATTGCTGTCCAATCGATGGGCAATCTCATAGGTTATCCTGGAACGGACCAGTTCCAACTTCAAAACGTATGGGGTGAGAAACACAAGTAGCCCAACGATCACAAGGACAGAAACAAAGATTTTAGCAACACGCGCTTTTTTCATTGTATTGAATAATGGAGGTCTGCTACCAGCAACTTCAGGTTGTCAAGTTTTTCAAAGTCTTTGCGGACCAGCAGTGCCTTTAAATTTGAAAGCGCAGGTGAGACATAAGGCTTAAAGAAGACTTTCCCCTTTTTAAGATAGAGGTATGAATACGCACCCAATGCCTGCATAGTACGAAGAAGGGCAAGCAGGTAAAATTCCCTTTCAAAAACGGCTTTATCCAGGGCGACATTCAGGGCATCAAGCTCGTCGCGATAGAATCCCAAAAGCTCAGACCAAATATTCTCAGGTAGTGCGACGTAAGGATCCAGGAGCAAGGCGGCAACGTCATAACCCAATGGACCCAGACGACCGCCCTGAAAATCAATTATCCTCAAGGCCCCGTTCCAGACTAAAATATTGCGGGACTGAAAATCCCGGTGCAAAAAATACTCCTTATTGTCAATTAAATCTACTTGTAAAGCCAGCCTTGCAAGCTCATCTTCAAGCTCCGGTATCTTGCTGAAGCCCATAAGGCCTTCAACAAAGGATTGCAAAAAATAAAAGGCTTCTCGTTCTCCGGCCAGTTTACTGTCATAATATTCTGAGTCATAGCACCATTTGCGGTTGAATCCCCGGCAGCCACGTACCTGCATCTTTGCCAGCAAAGAAAGGGCCTGTCGGTAAAACCTTTTGACCTGTGACCATTTACTTTGGGAGATTAGTGCCAGGATCTCTGTCTGTAAATGCCTGTCTCCCAAATACTCCACCACAATAACTCCGGTATCTTTGTTGAAATCATATATTTTAGGAACCGGAATCCCGACTCTGGCCAGATGATTCCCAATAGCAACATAACTATAGGTCTCTGAAATACCTGTGTTTCCAGGAGAAGGTTCAATTACCACAGCGGGCTTACCCTTCCACAGGACCTTGAAAAAACGTCTGTCAGATCCATCAGAAGAGAGAGGTGTGGTAAGTGATGGTTTCAAAATTAGGTATTATTTGTGAACCGCGTGTTTGATGGCAGGCGGAATGCGCCGCAACGCCACACGACGTGGCCTCAGCCTAAGGGCACGTAAGCCAGTGGACACTTGTGCGCGCTATCTGCGCAATCATTCTGCCTATCTCCGGTATGATGGCTATCTTGCCCAAGGCTTGCCCATCGCCACGGGAGTTATCGAAGGCGCCGTCGGCACTGGGCGTTTATTTTACTCAGAAACCATCCGCAGCCTTGATGCTATACTGATACCCCTGTTCACACAGGAAAAGTTGGCGTTTTAATGCAAAATCCTGTTCCACAGTGTTCCGTGTTACAAGTGAATAGAAGTATGCCTGGTTTTCTCCCTGCTTTGGCCTTAATATCCTGCCAAGTCGCTGTGCTTCTTCCTGCCGGGAACCGAATGTCCCTGAAATTTGTATGGCAACGGATGCGTCAGGCAAGTCAACAGCAAAATTTGCCACTTTGGAAACCGCCAGTATATTGATTTTCCCGTCTCTAAAATCCCTGTACAGATCATCCCGCCTGGCTTGGGTGGTTGATCCTGTAATCAATGGAATATTGAAATCGCCGGCAACGTCCTTGAGTTGATCTATGTACATCCCGATCAAAAGAACCTGCTTGTCCTTGTGGAGCTCCAGAATCTGACGAATCACCTGTTGTTTTGCAGGGTTTTCCGATGAAATACGAAACTTTTTTCGTTTATCGGCAACTGCATAAGGCATTCTCAGATCTTCAGGCAAAGGCATACGGATTTCACAGCACCTGGCTTTGGCAATCCAGCCCTGATTTTCCATTTCTTTCCAGGGCACGTCGACCTTTTTGGGGCCGATGAGGGCAAAAACATCTTCCTCCTTGCCGTCTTCCCTCACAAGTGTGGCGGTCAGGCCCAATCGCCGGCGTGCCTGCAAGCCTGCCGTAACCTGAAAGACAGGAGCCGGCAGCATATGAACTTCATCGTAAATAATCAGGCCCCAGTTACGATTGTCAAACAGTTGAAGATGAGGGAAATCTCCTTCCTTGTCAGGACGGTATGTCATGATCTGATAGGTCGCTATTGTAATCAGCCCGATCTGCTTGTTGGCCCCGCTGTACTCGCCGATGTCATCCTCCATGAGGCTTGTCTTGTCCAAAAGCTCGGTCTTCCATTGCCTGATAGCAGTAACACTCGTGGTCAAAATAAGCGTTGAGGTTTGCAGTTGTTCCATGCATGATATTCCCACAATGGTTTTCCCTGCGCCGCACGGCAGAACAATAACGCCTGCCCCGCCACGTTTGCTGCCGCCTGCGTAAAAGATATCAGCAGCCTGTTTCTGATATGGACGAAACATGAATTTTTCACCTGCCTGTGTAGTATCGAGCACAGAAAAACTGACATGCTCCCCTTTAACGTAACCGGCAAGATCTTCAGCAGGATAGCCTATTTTTATGAGGACTTGCTTAATTTTGCCGCGATCTGCGGATTTAATAAGAAATTCAGTTTCTGAAATCCTGTTTGACAGCAGGCCGCCGGCCGATTTACTGTGCGCTATCTCCTCTGCAAGCGTTTTGGTATCAGAAGAGAGTACGAGCCCCTTTGAATCGAGCCGTATGCGCAGGCGTCCGAACCTGGATGAAAAATCATTGATTTCGACCAGCACATGTTCCGGGACCTGATATTTTGAAAACCGGCAAAGCGCTTCGGCAATTTCATCAGCGGCAATGCCGGCTGCGCGCGCGTTCCAGATGGAAAGGGGTGTAATTCGATATGTATGAATATGTTCCGGGGACTTCACGAGTTCTGCAAATCTGACCAGTTCATTGCGGGCTGCTTCGTAGTTGGGGCTGTCAACTTCTACCAAGACGGTATGATCACTCTGAACGATCAAAGGATTGGATGGTGCGTATGTCGTCATATCTGTTCCCTTAATTGAGGCACGATATATCCTATATCTGCCAGCGCTCTTAAAAAAGGCTTTTCATTTCCCGGCATCACGACGACATATCGGTCGCCGGCGGGCAGGCACATTCTTGAAAGTTTTCTGTCCGAACATATCAACTGAATTAGTACAGGATCTGCGCATTCGATCAAATGAGATCTTCCTGAATAGCTAAGCAGGGTAGTGCGTTTTTTTGCATCATCAAGCAGTATGGTTACCGTTTGCGGAATTGCTTCTGATGATCGGGACTCGAGGAATGCACGGATTTCTTTTGTCTCTGTTCCGTTTTGTGCTGCGTCAAGGAGTGTCCGAAGAGAAATCCGCCACAAGGATGACGAGACCTTCTTGCATGTCTTGTTCAGAAACAGCCTGTCTGCCGGTGATATGGAAACAGCGTCTGTGATGACAATCTCGTAATTAGGCAGGACCTTTAATACCGGCCTGGTCTTAAATACCGGAGGATAATACTTCTCGGTTATACCAAGCACATAGGCTCCCAGTGAATTGACGCGTATGTATTTCAGGCCGTCATAACGGCTGAGGAAATCAATCCCGTCAACACCCCATAGGTCGTAGTAATCCGGCAGAGCCCCGGCAGGATGAACATATGCCACATCAATGAGTCCCAGGGTGGCCGCATATTCAAACAGAAAGGCAAGAAGATAACGGCCTTCAATAATTGACCAGTTGCCATAGTCGTCAAGACGACCGTACTGAGTATCGCAGATATAAAGCTTCCATGCATAACGGGCAACGCCAAAATCAAGGCCTCTTGAGTGCATGAAGCGTATCAGCTCTTCAACCTTGATCCATCTGTCGGGAACACATTGACAAAGGGCTTCATTGATAACCGGCCTTCTTGTTGTCG
>JAYEFH010000278.1:0-9621 GCA_034658555.1 Thermodesulfobacteriota bacterium
AAAAACGTATGGTAGACTTTGTTGAACATTGAAAGCTTAACTTAGTCCATTTTTTTGGGGAGTTGCGCACGTTCTGCACGAACGTTATATATTAAATCAGATAGAGAATATACCTCAAAGTCCCCCTCGAAAATAGTAGAAGATTGGACAGGCGCTTCAAATAAGCCAACAGAGGCCCAGTGTCCACCAGAAAAGGAAGATGAATGATCCCCAAGGAATGCAAGCGTTTCGCCGAAGTGGATTTCCCTATAGCAGAGGTTTTAAAGCACTCGGCGAGGGAGAAGTCCATCCGGCACGGGGGCAGCCGTCTACCTTGCACCTGTGGTGGGCCCGGCGACCGTTGGCTGCGTATAGAACGATGCTGCTTGGGCTCCTTCTGCCATTCCGTGTTTTTTTGCGGTAGTTCAAAATAAAATGCGGCTGCACACAGCCCCACAGCCCCACAGCCGCTGAAACCGGGGATAGAAATCGAGAGTCACAAATCATATTAAAATCGGAGAATTGAGTGCATAAAAGGAACAATAACACTCTGGAAATTCGAAAGACTTTAGGTTTTCGTGATGGCAATCGCGGAACTCACTCATCTCGTACCATGATGCTGGCAGATCTACAAATTTTGTTGGATGCTAACCAATCAGGCGCTTCAAAAAACGATTACAAGAATTCTATACTCAAGAATAATATTCTTGGGAAACGGACCGACTCAAATCGAAAACTGAGTGCAAAACGCCTTTGTGAGTTATACGGGCTCGATCTTAACATACCTCTTTTTCGCGCCTTACGTTCTTTCTGGGATATAGATAAGGATGGGCAACCCTTACTTGCTTTCTTATGCGCTCTTGCTCGCGATCCATTATTGCGAGTGGCCACCCCTGTTTTAATGAACATCGTTCAAGGTAAGGTTTTGATGGCAACGGACATTGCAAAGTTGATTGTCAATACATTTCCTGGCCGGTTTGCAAAAACCACACTAAATTCAATATCACAAAATATCAGGTCGACCTGGACTCAGTCCGGCCATCTTAAGGGCAGAGTGAAAAAGATAAGGACAAAGTCGGTTGTAACTCCGGCAACCGTTGCCTTTGCACTTTTTCTAGGCTATCTGGAAGGGTGCCGCGCACAACGCCTACTGGATACTAAATGTATAAAACTACTCGAATTACCGCCGGATAGACTTGATAATATGATAAAGGTCGCTTCACAAAGGGGCATACTGGACTACCGGAATGCTGGTTCGATCATGGAGATACGTTTTCCGAATCTGCTTTCAACCGAAGAGGAGGAAATGATTCGTGAGCAGAATTGAACGGCTGCTTGACAAATATGAACGCTTTATAGCGTTGCCCTGGGACCTGTCTTTGGCAGGCGCGCAAAAGGTATGGTTTGTTGTATACGACAAGACAGATGAAAGACGGCTCAGGAATCGGTTGGAGAATTTTGAACTGGCCACAAAGTCCGCGGGATACAGCTGGGTTCTCTGTGATCTCACCGACAGTTTCCCCATGTGGATGGCGACTCAGGAGTATCGAGAAAGCTACTTTGAGTCTCCGGATGACTTAGCCCTTTTGATGTCGGATTTTGAGGCTGATGTCGTCGGCACAGTCAAGTCCGCATGGGAAACAGGTTGTGCCGGTGAAGAGGCAGTCGTAGCTCTTGCCGGTGTAGCAACGATGTTCGGCCTCTTAAAGGTTTCACGGATTATTGAAAAACTGACTGCGCATATACCGGGACGTCTGCTGGTATTTTATCCAGGCGAGCATGAGGGAAACAACTACAGGTTGCTCGATGCCCGTGACGGGTGGAATTATCTTGCCGTTACAATCACTGAAAATGAAGCGGGGATGTTATGAAGAATAATAAAATCTATGTAAAGGAGCCTGGGAAAAACCAGTTGCTGAACAACGGCGTCGCAACTGTAACCGATGAACAGACCGAAGAAGAATTGCGCACACTTCGTTATGAACTCGAAACCTTTGTCTGTGAAGGTGAGTATGAAAACGGCATGAGGCGGATACTTGAAGCATATATCAATAATCTGAGTGCGCCGGAACAACCCGGTGTCTGGGTCAGCGGCTTTTTCGGGAGCGGTAAATCTCATTTTGTCAAGATGTTGCGCGCACTCTGGGCGGATTTTGTCTTTCCTGATGATAGGGCTTCAGCGCGCGGCCTCGTAACTCTTCCTGACACGGTTTCGGATCTGCTGAAAGAGATTTCCACAGCAGGGCGAAGGGGCGGTGGATTACATGCCGCGTCGGGAACACTCGGCGCCGGCGCCGGCGAAAATGTGAGGCTTGCCCTTCTATCGATTGTTTTTAAGTCAGCAGGGCTTCCCGAAGAATATCCCCTTGCTGAATTTGTTATGTGGCTCAAAGATCAGGGATATTATGATTCTGTCAGGGCCGCGGTTGAAAAAGCCGGCAAGGACTGGGCGTCAGAATTGAAACACCTTTATGTATCTCCGCTTATTGCAAATGCCCTGCTTGAGGTCTATCCGGATATGGCGGAGTCGGCCAAAAAAGTACGGGAGCTTTTAAAGGCAAACTATCCCAACGTTGCCGACGTTTCCACTACCCAGATGGTAAACGCAATTAACAGCGCCCTTTCTATAGACGGGAGGTTTCCCCTTACGCTCATAGCCTTAGATGAGGTCCAGCAGTATATAGGCGGAATTTCAGACAGGGCCTATGCTATTCAGGAGATGACAGAGGCGTGCTGTAAGAAATTCGCAGGAAAGCTTTTATTTGTCGCAACCGGCCAGACAGCCCTTTCAGGAACGGAGATGCTGCAAAAACTGATGGGAAGGTTTCCTGTTCCGATTGAACTGTCAGATGCCGATGTGGAAGCGGTGATCCGAAAAGTTATTCTCAAGAAAAAACCTGATTGTTTTTCAGATATTGAAAAAATCGTGACCGAATACAGTGGTGAAATATCCCGCCACCTGTCTGGGACCCTCATCGAATACAGGACTGAGGATCGGGACTGGCTTGTGCCGGATTATCCCATCTTGCCTGTAAGAAGACGATTTTGGGAACGGACCCTCCGTGCCGTGGATCAGGCTGGAACAGCGGCGCAGCTTAGAAACCAGTTGAAAGTGGTCCATGAGGCTGCCAGAGTAACGGCGGACTGGGAACTGGGGTTTGTCGTTGGTGGTGATTTTATCTTTAACCAGATCGAGACCAACCTGCTCCAGACCGGTGTGCTGCCAAATGAGATCTATGAATATATAAAGAACCTGCGTACCGGAACAGAGGATGACAAACTAAAGGCGCGATTGTGCGGACTGGTTTTTCTAATCGGAAAACTGCCAAGGGAAGCAGGCTCCGATACCGGTATTAGAGCAAAACCGGATGTGCTGGCAGACCTTTTGGTGGAGGATTTGAAAACAGGCAGCACGGATCTGCGGAAAAAGATCCCAGCACTTTTGGCAGATCTTGAAAAAGACGGAAAAGCCATGGTCGTGGGAGACGAGTATCGTCTCCAGACGCGGGAAAGCAGCGCATGGAATGATGAATTCAGAAAGCATCTTTCAATTGTGTCATCAAATGCCCAGATTTTGGAGACAGCCAGATCGGATCTGTTTCGGAAAAAATGCGGTGAACATCTTAACAATATCCGGCTGACTCACGGGAAATGCAAAGAATCCCGGTCGCCTCTACCCCATTTTGGAGCAGATGAACCTAAAGACGCGAGCAAGAATTTATATGTCTGGATTCGTGACGGGTGGGAGGAAGACGAAAAAACGGTAATGGCGGATGCAAGGGCCGCAGGAAACCAGTCTCCCATGCTCTTTATGTATATCCCCAGACGGTCGGCAGATGACCTCAAAAAGGCGCTTGCAGATTTATATGCTTCGGACAATACACTTGAAGTACGCGGCGTAACGGGCGGCAAGGAGGGCAAGGAAGCCCAGGCCGCTATGGAAACGCGAAAAACCAATGCCGAGAACCGGGTAAAAACGCTGGTAAAGGATATTTTCAAAGGTGTCAGGATTTTTCAGGCAGGCGGTCAGGAGATTATCGAGTCCAGCCTTAATGAGTCGCTTACAGATGGCTTTAACAAGGCGCTTGTTCGACTCTATCCCCAGTTTGATATTGCCGACCATCCTAAATGGAGCCGGGTGATGGAACAGGCCAGAAAAGGCGACAACGGCGCACTCGAAGCGGTCGGTTATAAGGGTGACCCTGAAAAACATCCTGCCTGTGCAGCCATTATCAAATTCATCGGTTCCGGCAAGAAGGGGAGTGATATCCGCAAGGCTTTTGAAAGCCCGGGTTACGGGTGGTCCAGGGATGCAATTGACGGTTGTATTTATCTCCTTCTTCTTACCGGCCATATTCGTGCGACCGATGCTTACAATAAACCTGTGGATGCCAAAAGCCTGGAAAGGTCGAAACTTACTCAAACCGATTTCAGGATTGAATCGACTACCATAACGATCACGCAGCGGCTCGGCATCAGAAAGCTTCTGCAAAATATCAAAATCCCCTGCAAGCCCAATGAAGAGTCTGCGGCAATTCCCCTTATGATTGCGGAAATGAAAAAACGGGCAGAACATGCCGGTGGAGACGCCCCGCGGCTTGAACGTCCTTCCATTACCTATATTGAGGATATGGAAGGGCTCACAGGCAATGACCAATTAATCGAGGTGTTTAATAACAGGGATAAAATCGATGCGGACGCTGAAAACTGGATAGATTTCGCCGATGAAATCGAAAAACGTATGCCCCGCTGGTTAACTCTTCAATCACTTCTTAAACATGCTGATGGGATCAGCGCGATCGCAGGTGTAAAAAAACAGGCGGATGCCATTTACAATAAAAGACTTCTGCTTTCAAACCCCGACCCTTTGCCGGATCTCTGTGATGAGGCGACAAAACTGCTCCGGGATGCACTGGTTAAGGCCCAAGCGGATTACAGGTCTGCCTATGATTCAGAAATGAACAATCTCAAAGAAAACGAGAACTGGAGAAAGCTCAATCAGGATCAACAAAAGGAAATCCTTTCAAAACAGGATATATCCGGAATCCCGGAGATCGAAACGGGGACTGAAAAAGAGATCCTTCAATCCTTAAGCTCTATGTCGCTTTCCACCTGGAAAGACAGGAGCGATGCGCTTGCCGGCAGATTCAGAAAGGCAAGGCATGCAGCCACAGAACTACTTGAACCTGAAATCCGGTATGTCAGCCTTCCCAGCAGAACCCTTCATAACGAAACCGATGTCAGGGAATGGCTTGATGATGTGGAAATGCTTCTTATTGATTACGTAAAAAACGGGCCTGTGGAAATGCAATGACGACATTAAGCACATTCCATAGAAATATTCTGGAATCCACCGTAAAAAACGCGCGGGATATTGCTGAAAAGGCCGCCCATGCATCTATGGAACAGATGGCCGTTTCCCGGAAAAATCCGTTTGATCACCTGCCAGCCGAAGAGAGAAAGCTCCGAAACCGGTTGCGCGCCCGGGCTAGGCAGCTTGGGGACAAGCGAAATCAAAAAACCAAAGAGCAGGGTATCGAGCGCCTGGTAAATGAGTGTGCTTACGAGCAGTGGCACCGCATGCTTTTTGCCAGATTTCTGGCTAAAAACAGCCTGCTGATGCATCCCGACGGCATCGCGGTCACGCTGGAAGAGTGTGATGAGCTGGCAGAGGAACAAGGGGCCAGCGACGGGTGGACCCTTGCAACCCAATATGCCTCAAAAATGCTACCCCAAATATTCAGGCCGGATACGCCCGTGCTCCAGATTGCGTTTGCACCGGAATATCAGCATGCACTGGAGCAGATGATCGATAAACTGCCGGCGGAAGTATTTAAGGCCAGTGACAGCCTGGGGTGGGTGTATCAGTTCTGGCAGGCGAAAAAGAAGACCGAGGTCAATAAATCAGAAGTAAAAATCGGGGCAGATGAGCTGCCTGCGGTTACTCAGCTTTTTACCGAGCCTTATATGGTCAGCTTTCTGCTGGACAATTCTTTGGGGGCCTGGTGGGCGGCGCGAAGACTTTCCGAAGATGATTTGGAAAATGCGGGAAGCGAAGAGGAGTTAAGAAAGAAGGCGTCACTACCGGGCGTACCGCTGGAATACCTGCGCTTTGTCAAGGGGGATGATGGGAAATGGACGCCTGCTGCCGGTATCTTTGACGGCTGGCCTAAACATTTGAGTGAACTGAAAACTCTCGACCCCTGTTGTGGGTCGGGACATTTTTTGGTGGCTGCGCTGCTGATGCTTGCGCCTATGCGTATGGAACTGGAAGGACTCCCGGCGCGTGAGGCCGTGGATGCTGTGTTGCGCGACAACCTTCATGGCCTGGAGATCGACCAGCGTTGTGTGGAGCTTGCGGCTTTTGCCTTGGCGCTTACGGCCTGGCGGTATCCTAATGCGGGGGGTTATAGACAATTACCGGGACTCAATTTGGCCTGTTCCGGGCTTTCGGTCAGTGTTGCAAAGGAGGAATGGAAAGAGCTTGCATTGGACAAAAACAACATGCGTATCGCGCTGGACTTGATGTATGACCAGTTCAAGGATGCAGCGGTATTGGGAAGTCTGTTGAATCCGGCCAACAGCGATGCAGTTAAGATTGTGGAGTGGAGCAAACTTTCGCAGATGCTCGAACAGGCACTTACACAGGAGCAGACTGACGAAAAGCACGAAATGGGCGTGGTGGCCCATGGGCTGGCTAAAGCAACAACCCTGTTGGCCACGAAATATCACTGGGTCATCACCAACGTGCCGTATCTGGCGCGGGGCAAGCAGAGCCAAGCGCTGAAAGAGTTCTGCATAAAGAGTTACAAGGAAGCCAAGAACGATCTGGCCACTGTTTTTCTCGATCGCTGCCTGGAGTTTTGTGTTAAGGGCGGAACTTGCAGTGTCGTTTTGCCTCAGAACTGGCTCTTTCTGACCACCTATAAGAAATTCCGGAAAAAACTGCTGATAAACGATACGTGGCATTTGATTGCGAGGTTGGGGCCGGGGGCGTTTGAGACCATAAGTGGCGAAGTGGTAAAAGCCATCCTACTCACCCTCAGCCATGACCAAAGTAGAAGCGGCTTCCAGCCGCTTTTTACGAAAGACAAGAGCCTGAAAAGCTCTTCTACCATATCTGGACTCGACGTGTCCGCCCCCCGCACTGCCCAGGAAAAAGCAAAACAGCTTCTCACTGCCGAAATTAAACGGGTGGAGCAGGGAAGGCAGTTGGAGAATCCTGATGCAAGAATCATCCTTGAGAACATTATTCTTGGCTCGGTGCTTTCAGACTATGCCTATTCTTATCAAGGAATAAAAACAGGTGACGACGGAAGGTATAGACATAAGTTTTGGGAGGTTCAGAGCAACGATAGCCTTTGGTTGCCATTTCAGGGAACTGTAAAAACAACATGCTCTTTTGGTGGGATATCTGATGTTGTTGACTGGAAAAATGATGGTTCTCATCACTCCCGCCGACAAGGCCTATCAGCTTGGGAAAAATGGGGAGCTTCTGTCAGTCAAATGGGGCAGCTACCTGCCTCCATTTATTTTGGTATCCCATATGATAGCAATGTTTCAATAATTGTTCCCAAAAACAAAAAACACGTTCAAGCCGTTTGGATTTTTTGTTCATCTGAAGAATATTCTGTGGAAGTAAGACAAATTGATCAATCTATGGCTGCCACAAATGCAGCCATGGCTCAAGTCCCCTTCGATCTCGCCCACTGGCAAAAAGTAGCCGCTGAAAAATATCCCAACGGCCTGCCCAAACCCTATTCCGACGACCCAACTCAATGGATATTCCACGGCCACCCCGCCAAATCAGACCACCCGCTTCAAGTAGCAATAGCCCGCCTTCTCGGATACCGCTGGCCCGCAGAACTGGACTCGGAGATGGAACTGTCCGACGATCAGCGTTCGTGGGTAAAGAAGTGCAAAGCGTTACTGCCATACACCGACGACGACGGCATCGTCTGCATCCCTGCTGTCGGTGGTGAACAGACAGCCGTAATCCGAATTCAGGAGATGCTTGCCGCTGCATATGGTGACAAATGGTCTCCTCAAAAACTGGAAGATCTTCTTATAGATGCCGGCTATGCCAACAAAGGCCTTGAGCGCTGGCTGAAAGACGGTTTTTTTGAGCAGCACTGCAAGCTGTTTCATCAGCGTCCCTTTATCTGGCACATCTGGGATGGGCGCAATGACGGGTTTGGCGTGCTGGTGAATTATCATAAGCTGGATAAGGCCAGGCTGGAAACACTGGCCTATACATACCTTGGTGATTGGATCAGTCGGCAAAAAGCTGCACATCAGAACGGTGAGTCTGCGGCCGGAGATCGGCTGGCAGCCGCACAAGGCTTGCAAAAAAAGCTGCAACTGATTCTTGAAGGCGAAACGCCTTACGATATATTTGTTCGCTGGAAACCGATTGAGGTGCAGCCTGTGGGATGGAACCCGGATTTGAACGACGGGGTCAGGCTCAATATCCGGCCGTTCATGGAGACGAATATCTTCAGGAAAAAGCCTAAAATCAAATGGGGAAAAGACAGGGGCAAGAATCCTCCAGGATCTCCCTGGGGAGAAGAGCGAATCAATGACCGGCATCTAACTCTGGATGAAAAGATGCAGGTGCAAAAAAGAAAGAATATTAAATTGGAGGACCTTAAATGACTACAAAAGCCGACTTTATACTAAATGAGGCATTATCAATGAGCCCGGCTGAAAAAGCAAGGATTGCTCATTGTTTGATTTCCAGCCTGGATCAACCCGCAGATGAAAATGTTGATGCCCAATGGATTAAACTGGCACAGAAAAGACTGGCAGAACTGGAAAACGGCAGTGTTAAACCGGTATCCTGGGAATCTATAAAACAAAAGATCAGAGGATAATTTATGCCTGAGATCGAGTTTCATCCTGATATCTCACAGGAAATTAGAGACGGATACAACTGGTATGAGTCAAGGTCTAATGGCTTGGGAGAGGATTTCATAAACGAACTGGACTCTGCATTTGATCTCATACTCGAGTTGCCCGATACGTGGCCGGTTTTATCAAAAGGCTTTAGAAGATATTTGCTTAACAGGTTTCCATACGGTGTCATTTACAAGATTAGGCGCGAAAGTATTTTTATCGTAGCTGTAATGCACTTGAGCAGAGAACCCGGCTATTGGGTCCGGCGGGTTGAATAAACATGGGTAAGTATTAGGCAAGACAGTTTGATGAACATACCGGAAAACATATCTGACGGCAAAACGGTTCTGGATGCAGTCATAGAATCTCTGAACAGGGCAGCCTCCTTTAATCGGGATGTTCAGGTAGCTCCCGCAGCTATTTTATGGCCTGATAAGGAGGGCCAATGGAGTTCACTGGCTCCGGTTCTTTCAAGAATTTTGCCCCATTTTTTAATACTTGGAGAATATAACCCCAGTACAAGAACCGGACCTGCAATCTGGCTTAAGTGTATGATCGCCAAGACCTTGCCCGATGCGGACTGGACTGGAGAGGTAATTCCGGTCGTTTACCTGCCTGGCGTCAGTCGCCAGGAACTTCGGGCCATAGAAAGTTGTGATCCCCTTCTTCAGCCGTTGGCGGAGCTGCAATACCGTGGTGTTTTCTGGAGTCAGGTCAGCGGGAGAGACTGGACGATTCCAGCCTTTT
>JAYEFH010000279.1:0-9597 GCA_034658555.1 Thermodesulfobacteriota bacterium
AGGAAAAATGTTTAAGCCCCTCTTTAACATCCTGACGTTTTCTGCCCTATTCTCACTCGCCTTCTTTGGCCTTGGATCTTCTGCGACATCTCAGGAGTTTGATGCATGGACGAACTTGGGCCTGTACGGGGGACATATATATGATATTGCCATTGACCCTTCCAATCCCGACAAGATGTTTGCCGGTACCTATATGGGAGATGGGCTGTTTGCGAGTACTGATGGAGGAAATAGCTGGCGGCCTGTAGAAACAGGGGGAGAAGTCCCCAAAGAAGATGATTTCAAAAACCAGGCAAACTTTGCTGTGAAAATAGCTCCAAGTGATCCAAACGTGATTTGGGTTGCCCACAGTTACTGGGTAGAAAAAAGCACTGACGGGGGGCAAACGTGGATCCACATCCTCAACAGTACAATGCAGCGCGACTGCGCCAATTGTGGAGGTCAAGGCGATACCTTCCGCTTTTGTCAAGCTATTGCCATTGACCCAATGAACCCGCAGATTGTTTATGTGGCCACATCAGGCCCGCTTAATACTTATTTTAATGGAGCGATTTACAAAACTGAAGATGGTGGTCAGACGTGGACGAAATTGAATAGGGGAAGTGACTTGGACTTCGCTGTCGAGGACTTGGATATCGATCCTCAGGATAGCAGTATCATATGGGCGGTAACAAGTACTCAAGGGTTTGGCGGATGGCGCGGAACCCTTTATCGGAGCGGGAATGGCGGAGATACCTGGACACCCATTTTGCCATTTTCTCAACTATATACACTTGATTCCGGGATAGTGGCAGTTGCTGTGCATCCGAAACACTCAAATACGATCTTGACAGGAAGCGGTAAAGGAATAGTCAGATTTTTTATGGACGGAAGTAATGTCTTAGGTTTCGACCAACCGTGCTATGCGCAAGGTTGTTGTTTGAATCGGAACATAACTTTTGACCCAAATAACCCGAACATAGCATATACAGTCTGGCTGAACCCACAATCGTGGGGTGGAGATGGGATAGGAAAAGTCGGAAGGAGTATTGACGGAGGTAGTACCTGGACAGCTTATCCACTCGGCAGTAGGCCGTCAGACACGCTTGAATTCAAGACGATTACCGTGCACCCAACAAATAGTGAGGTCATCTTTGCAGGTGAGTTTAATGAAGGTATCTTCAAGAGTCTGGATCATGGGCAGACCTGGACGCCTGTAAGCAATGGCATCAGTGCGGTCATTGTTAATGATGTAGCGGTTAATCCAAACGATTATACGCATATTATTGCCGGGACTTTTTCAGGAACATATGAAAAAAAGGGTTCTGGTAATTGGTCGCAGATTATCAGGGATACAACTAGATCCGTTCAATTTCATCCAACAAATAGCCAAACGATTTACGCTGGGCTTGAAGGATGGCTGGCCAAAACAACTGATGGCGGATTCAACTGGAATTATACTCAAGTACTGGGGCCTGATCCGGGCTCCGGCCCGAATACCTATAATTATATATCTGACATCGCAATTGATTATTCAAACACTGATACCATATTCATTACCGTAAATGGATTTGGCCTTTACGGTCAAATCCAGAAAAGTACTGACGGTGGAGCTTCTTTTGTGAACGTTCTGGACGGAGTAAATCAGTCAGGCGAGAATTATCCATTCAACGTGGCAGCAATTGATCCCTCCGACCATCAACATATCTTCGCAGGGGGAGGGAGTTTTTATGCTCCAGAGGTTCCCGGAGACCTGTGGGAGAGTGAGGATGGTGGCGAAAACTGGACTCGAACAGCTCTTAATAACGTGATTGTTAATGCCCTGCTTATCCATCCTCAGAATACCAAGATTCTGTATGCCGGATGCGGCTACAGTGGAGGTATGGGTGACCAGGACGAGGCACCTCTATATAAGAGCACAGATGGGGGAGTCACCTGGGTTAAGTCTTATAAGGGAATTCCTGGATACCCAACAGCCTGTAATGCCGTTACTGATCTTGAATTTCACCGTCAAGACAGCAATGTTGTCTATGCCAGTACCCTATATAGAGGGGTGTACATTTCACCCAACCAGGCCGGAGACTGGCTGAACATTGGAACACCGGAATATGATGTGCTTGCCATCTCAACCTCATCTCTTTATGCCGCTGCGCAAGGCGGGTTGTTACAATGCACCGGAACCGGTGTCATCGCAGGCAAGGTGACAGACGCCCTTACTCAGGCTGGTATTCCTGGCGCAACAGTCTTCAACGATTTCGGAATAAATACCATAAGCGTGAATGGAGAATATATAATGGTCTCCCCTTGCGGGATTTGGGCACTTACTGCAATTGCTGATGGTTATGCCAACAAGACAATATGGAATGTCACAGTTTACGGGGGAGACGTAAACTGGACCGATATTTCTATGGAGAGAGGTCTTTCAGACCAACCACCTATACCTACCTTTGACGGCAGGAATGGTGGCGGTAGTGACTATGAGTGTTTTATTGCCACAGCAGCCTATGGGTCTGGTATGGCTGAACAAGTTCAGATGCTCCGCGCATTCAGGGACGATTACCTTATGCCGCACGCTGCCGGCCGGAAACTGGTTAACCTTTATTACGCAACAGGAAAACCCATAGCCGTATACATCGAGTCCCATCCATGGCTGAAGGCTCCGGTGAGGATCATTCTCTATCCGGTGGTTGGCCTTGCATGGTTGTTACTGTCAACGACCGCTTTTGCCAAGGGGATAATTGTTGTGTGCCTTCTAATAAGCTGTGCGGGAATCATCAGGTTCAGGTGAAAGAAATCCAGTCATGACGTCTTGAGACATGGAGACATATATTTCATGAATCACTATCTGCATATCCTTCCGCCTTTTTTCTTCGGTCGGCGATCTTGTTCTCTGTACCCATCCGGACCGTGTTGAAAAAACTGAGAGACCAGACCGTCAATCGTCGTACCATTGGGAATCGCTTAAATTGTTACAGGAATGGAGTCACCCTTGGAATGGGTGGGAGAACAATGTCCTCAGTCAAGGGCGACTCCATTATCACATAATGGGGAGTATTGAATGCCCAAACTTTGCCCTGATTTCCGGTCCTTCTATATTATCCAATTATGCCATTTAGTCAGTCGGATAATCCCTTAAAGACAAAGACATAACCTGACCTGGGATCGGATCCGGGTGCCTCACCAGGTGCTCCGACAGCCAAGTCCATATATCCATCGCCGTTAAAATCACCGCTCGCTTGCACATGGCCGAAATAATCATCGGCCTCGTTTGCACCCAAGCCTGCCTGGCTAATACCTTGCCATGGCTCCAGACCGGCGGCTGTGGCAGGTTCCCCCTCATAAACTTCTGGGTGATTAGATGTATATGTGTTCTCATAGGCAATTGCCTCTGCCTCAGTATCAAATACCAGTAACTCTAAATCGTTAAAGGCTGCTTTAGTTCCATCTGGCTCCTGATATGCATGAGATGCCTGATTGAGAAATAACCTTATTTTGGCAGTATCTACATTTATCTGATAAATTCCACTCATTGTCTGCCAAGTCTTTTCTGTTGCGGTATGACGCATGTTCTGACCTTGCAAATAATCAACGATTTTATTCGATTGGTTAATTTCATAGCCATAGAGATATGGATGATTGGTTATATAACCGTTATATATATGTTCTACCCAACCATAACCGAGTAGTAGGAGATACTTACCACCAGATGATTCTGGCAGATTAATATCCTGAAAAATATGTGCACCATCATTTCCATTTCTCTGGACATAAAAAACATTGTTATTATTTGCCATTGTCAGTACACCACTGTCCGCACTACCATGTTTATAGAATGTCCAAGCATTTGTCCCTTCATCTGCTTTTGGATTTACTAAAAGATTGGATGATCCTTCAATAGGAGTTACATTATCTACAAAGATAAAACCATCGTGTCCTGATGATGCTTCGAAAAATATTCTGAGGTTTACGCCAAGAATTGTAGCTCCTGCAGGAAGCCCTAAACTTGTTACATCCAATGTATGTGAGTCCCAGGCCCCAGCAGATTCAAGAGGTATCTCATGAAACTGAAAATCTGAAAAATAGCTTTCAGTCCCATCGGATTTCTTGACATGAAGAACAGCTTGGATATAGATATTTGCAGATGACCACATATACTCGCCTGTTACGTCGTATGTAAATGATGTTATTCCTTGCCATTGAACATTACCATTGAGGTCAGGAGAATTCAGGTCCCAATGCAAATATGTGCTACCGCTTGGACTCGCAGGCATCGTAAAACCGCCTGAGCCAAGAGCTATCGCACCAGAGCCCGGAACATCAGACCACTGCGCCGGATCGTCACTGAAATACCCTGGAACAGGAACAAGAGAGCCATTATCGTATAGTCCGACTCTTTTCCATCCTTGGTTGTCAGTATTGAAATCAAATGTGGTGGAATGAGCAACCGATACAAAGAAAATTAATGCTAGAATGGATAACACACCTGATACATTATGATGTTTCATTTTTTACCTCCTCTGAGAAGTTGTGCAGGTTGAATCCTAAGTTTACCATTTCATTTTAAGCTTATTTTTACAAGAATTTACGTCTAAGGATTTGATTTCATATGTAATCTCCTTAAACCGCCATACTTAAGGACGGTTTTGGTAAATTAAAGCTCCACAATTTCGGCAGCGAGGCATTACCCCCACTTGTTGGATATCGACATGAGCCTGAGTGAGAAACCAGGCCGTCAACCCTCGTGTCTCAGATCGATCTCGATTCCGTCGGATTCTGTGCGTACACTGAACTCGAGGGCCTTGATCCCTTCCTCAAGTGCTTGCTGAACCGTGGGATCGGAATGACGATCGAGTATGTTCTGCATATTCAAGATGATACTTCGGTCGCCAATAGCTACGAGTGAGCGGATCGCCTGGAGGGCGACTTCCGGGGCAGGGTCATCAAGGGCGTTGATTAAGCCGTCCATCGTCGCGTAGTCCTTGGCCGTGGCCAGCCGTTGCGCAGCCGCCGCGCGGACCTCTGTATCCGGATTGAGCGCAAGCGCGTCGAGGATTACATCGAGCCCCTCGCCTGCGATAGGGATCTCAGGGATCGTCTCGGCACGGACCTGGGGAGCGGAACTCTCCACCCGGTCGAATAGCTCGGCCTGCGCAATCATCAATTCCTCAACTTCGCTCTGCAGCCCATCGACGCCCTGATCGTCGATCAGGGGCGGCTCCAACCAGCTCTCGTCGGCAACTGCGTTGGCCTCGAATTCCGCCTCGTCATCAGGCAGTGCCGTCGCAGCAAATGCCTGTGTTCCGCCGACGTGAAGCCTCGCGAGAACGTGAACCTTCCGATCCGGATCAAAGACATACTCAGCGTCATAAGGAAGATCGGCGAGCAATACAGGAAGTGCCTGCGCGAGTTTACTTTTCACGATTCGCACCGTCAGCGTCTGCGGCTCTACGTCGCCTGCGACAAACTCAAAACCAGCGGCGCGGGCCACCTGTTTCACGACAGAGAGGCGCGGAGCGCAGTTGCTGAGCACTGTCAAAAGATGGTCGGAGAATTTCACAGTGACGGTTCCCTGATCGGGAAGAAGCTGATTCTCCATAGCCGCCGTTTTCTGGGCCTTCGGCTGCCCCTCAGCCGCTGAGGACTCGAGACTTTCCCTGCTGCATCCTGCGACGCAGAAAAGCAGAACCAAAACCAACATCGCTACGCAGTGTATGTTTAAATTGATCTGTCCGAGTTTATGTATCATACTGGAGTCTCCTTCCCTCCGATAAACTGAAAGCGGTGAGTCCAATGTTTCTGTAGCCGCTTGTAGCGCCAGTTAACCCCGGTGCCTTGCTTTTTCAGGGGGACGGGCGGTCTTCCTGCCGCCCTCCCCTAACATGGTTACGGACGGCGGAACCAATCATCCATCACGTAGTCAGCCCTGCCGGGATCAGTAAAGTCTGTAGAGATCCACAGTCTGAGCCACCCGGGCCAGTGCGGGTAGGTTCGTACGTATACGTACCTTTTCGCAAAGCCCTGATCGTAGTAAAACCGGTACCAGCCATCGAGACCTCCGGTGAGCTGCTCACCTTCCACCTCTCCCCAATCGCAATCTGTGGGGTGGCAACTGCCGAACAGGTGGATAAAGTAATGAGGTTCAACCAAGAAAATCCTTCTGCAGATGCCCCCGGAACAAATCGTCTGCGAGACATCCCGGCACTCCATCCGAAACTCGAGCTTCGTGATACCGCGAGTCTCAGAATCATTATTCACCCAACTGCCCTCCTCTGGCGGGACGATACACATCGAGGCATGGGCGACGACGCTTAGCAGCAACACGAAAAACGCCATCAGAATTCCGAGGAAAAATCCTCTTATTCGAATGGCCTGAAGACCGTCCTGACTTCTCGCATCGCTCTTATTTCGTTTAGAAATATATAGAACCGGTTTCATAATAACATTTTTCATTGTTTTTGTCTCCTGTCTGGTTTTTTTGGAGTCATGCTCTTTTCCTCCTCAGTGAACTCCGTTACATGCCAGTACTTCTTTTTCCCAAAGCTACAGTCATTTCATTTCAATAGTGACCTCCTTTCTCGGTTTTTTTCAATGTTGGGCACCGATTTTTTGCTTCATTCCCTAAATCGTCCTTTTCTTTTTTGTCTTTCATAAATAATAGACGCAAGAATTCATGTTATCTTGCACAGAGCTTCGAAAAAAATTAATAAAACTGAAAACTGATATACTTCGGGCTGGTTTCCATCAATCGTCGTTACATCAGGTATTGCTCCCTCTTAATAGTTATGGTTTTCGAGAGAGTCCTTTTCTTTTTATTGCTTGACTTGTATTCAGTGAAATTATTGTAGTGGAATGGTGAACAGAGTTTGACAACAGAATGATAGGTATATACACTTGTAATAAATTCCTGCTACTTTGCGTTTATGGAGGAAAATAATGTTTAAAGCCTTCTTGAAAATTCATGTATTTTTCGGTCTTTTCTCACTGGTCTTTTTTGCCTTCGCATCTTCTGCCGTATCCTCCATGGCTGAAGGGTTATGAATATCCTTGAGAGAAGTTTATGAGCAACAGGATACTGTATCTGGCATTAGCTGTTTGCACCATCCTGCTTTGTTCAAAGGGACTTTACGCCGGCACACCCTTTCAAAAGGTGGGGGTTTCTTCCACACCCAATCCTGTGGGGTCCGGGGCAAGGGCAATGGGCATGGGTGGGGCATTCATAGCGATCGCTGATGATGCCACGGCAGCTTCCTGGAATCCGGCCGGCCTTATCCAATTGGAAAAACCGGAGGTGTCCATGGTTGGCGCGTACTTCAACAGGAGAGAGGAGCTTTCTACCGATTCTGACCAGGAGATTGACATCACTAGCAAGAGTGATGACTTCAACATGAACTACCTTAGTGCAACCTATCCGTTCCACCTTTATAAGGACATGGTGGTCTCTATTAATTATCAAAGGCTTTATGAATTTGAACGGAGTTTTAGTTACCGCCATGACTATTCTTCTCTGGGTCTGGATCTTTTACAAAATACACATTTTAGCCAGGATGGTTATGTTGGTGCCTTAGGTCTGGCCTATGCCTTCAGGATTCTACCCAGACTTTCTCTTGGGGCCACCCTGAACATCTGGACCGACGAGCTACTATGGCGGAATGGATGGAAAGGGACTTATTCAAAGCATACTGCGGGGACACAGGGAGGTGCTCCGGTCACGTTCGATACCCGCATTACTGACGAGTATTCCGAGTTCCGCGGGGTAAACGCAAATTTTGGTATCCTGTGGGACATAAACAGATATCTAACCCTCGGGGCTGTGGTCAAAACGCCTTTTGATGCCTCTATTCATCACGAATTCAGCTTAATGCAGACCAGGACACTTGGTCCACCAGTAAATAGTACCATGTCAGATACACAGGGTATTTCAGAAAACGTCGAACTCCGAATGCCTTTATCGTACGGGCTGGGTCTGGCGTGGAGGGTTTCGGACGCTCTCTCTTTTGCTCTCGATATTTACAGAACCGAGTGGAGCGAATATATTTTGACTGATTCGCGAGGTAACAAGTTCAGTCCTATTGACGGACAACCAAAAAAGGATTCCGATGTCAAGGATACCACCCAGATTCGTATTGGCGGGGAATATCTCTTTATCCCGCGAGATAGACATATTGTCGTGCCCGTGAGAGGGGGCTTTTTTTACGACCCGAAACCATCACATGGCACAGTGGAAGACTTATACGGTATTGCCATTGGATCAGGGATCGCATACAAAAGGTTCATCTTTGACCTGGCATACCAGTTAAGATGGGGTCGCGGTGTGGACACGGGTAATTTGATTAAAGACTCCTCAGCCGACATAACGCAGCAACTCTTGCTCTGTTCAGTCATTATCCACTTCTGACACATCGCGCAGCAACTCCTCAGCTCCGGATTTCTGTAACAGGTATCGTCAAGTATACTTTGAACGGTCATAATTCGGGATTTCTCTATCATGTTTTTTCACCACGAAGGCCACGACGAAAAACCTATTGAAAGGGGGACGTTCGTTCCGAGCATTCTTGACGGGAAAGTAGAAGGGGACCATTCGTCCAGAGCGTACGCAGGGTTTGCTGATTAGGACCAAGCCGCTTGTGCGTTGCAGGAAGTATTTTAGGGTGCTATAGACGTTCAGATAAATAATTGCAAAATTTTGTACTAAAAAGTCTGTCATTTTAGTAAATTAGGAGACTATAGTTGTGAAATTAATTATCTGAAAAACTATAGGAGTCTTAGACAGACGCTATGGCCAAGAAGGATTTTAGGCACGTTCGGAACGAACGTCCCCTTTGATCAGTGCAAAGAAACATCTGTGCATGGCATGGGTTAATTTAAATGAGCACAAATGGGTCAGTTATGATGAGCGTTGAAGCATATATCCCCAAAACCAAAGCACCCTGGACCGGAATGTCCTTTTTTCTCCTTTAATAAAACTGTCAAAGTATATCGAGTTATTGAAGCGACACCGCAAGAATAAGAATTCCATCATCAGCCAGATCAACGATATAAGACATCAGAGAGTGACACGTCTTTTCTATTTTCCTCTGCATTCAGGTATTGGGGATGAAAGTATTATCGTGTTGGACAATATCCAAAGCAATCCACTGAGTCATTTTCATGCAACCGAGAAATCAAAAATTTTCACCTTGAGCCAATATGGCTTCTACCTGTTCCTGATCAAACTCTCGATTCATTTTTCTCGATTTCAAGAGAACGTGCAGCGTTTCGATTAACCCGGAAAATTACCACAATCTTTTTACTGGTTTTGCCCCTATGGCAAGGAGGTGTGCGTTAGCGTCACTGGAAAGAGTGAGAACCGGCTTTTTCCATTTCAAAATATCGTGACAGAATTGCTCTGTTTTCCCCTCAGGTTCTGCATGAGCGACAAAGATCTGATTAGATAAAGCGGCTACAAAATAATTGCGGCGCAGTGCGCTTTGAGCCGTGGTGCGGTGCGGCCTGTCCAAAAATAGCGATAGAAACAACAGTCTCCCCTGATCAAGTGGCTTCCTATATTCCGCACGAATTCGCATCTTCTCCATGCTGCGAGCAGGGCAAATAATGACCGACTGGGTACCGCGAAGCAGG
>JAYEFH010000280.1:0-2170 GCA_034658555.1 Thermodesulfobacteriota bacterium
ACTGACACGAAGCGCCAATCCAAAGGAGGCATCTCTGGCGGAGCAGACCTTTATAAAAACAGTATATATCGCGCTTCGTCGGATCAGCAATGACGACAAGCTGCGTATAACCAGAGCACTACAAAACCACTTTGGAGAGAACAAGGAAATAGGCCTTTTTTGATTCATGAAGGGGATAAAAGATAACATCAGAGAGCCCCGGCCCTTGTCTTAATAAGTCGTTGGAATTCGCGCTCAATATATTGTGGTTGGGTTAAGTAAGCGGTTATAGTCATCACTTTTGTTGGGTTCGCCTGACTTAATAGAACCTCAACGCACTGAGATCACCGCAAAATTATTAAGGATCGATTAAAGATGTGGTGAAGATGGGATGCGAAAATGCCAAGTTATTTTTTCCCGGCCCTAAAGACGGGTTTGAGGAACTTTACCGTCAGTATAATCACCGGGAGTTTGTACATCCTGACCCCCTTGAGTTCCTGTATAATTATAAGGATCTTTGTGACCGCGAAATCGTGGCATTCGTTGCCTCATCGCTTGCCTATGGAAGGGTTGCCCATATTCTAAAAAGCGTTTCCTCTGTTCTTGAACGGATGAAGCCAACCCCAGCGGTCTTCTTAAAGCGGGCTTCCCTTAAAACTATGCACCAGACCTTTTCAGGCTTCAAGCACCGGTTTACCAACGACCAAAAGCTTTGCGCCATGTTATTTGGTGTAAAGGAGGTTCTGGAACGTCACGGTTCTCTTCAGGCATGTTTTTCAGCCGGGTTGAATGACGATGACAATACAATACTTCCGGCCCTTTCCGCCTTTACAAGGGAACTGGCCGTCTGCGCTGATGACAATTTGAAGCACTTGGTGCCATCGCCCACCAAGGGCAGTGCATGCAAGCGACTAAACCTCTTCCTCAGGTGGATGGTGCGCTCGGATGAGGTAGATCCGGGGGGATGGGAAAATGTGTCTGCATCAAAGCTGATAGTCCCGGTTGATACTCATATGCATAAGATCTGTTATTTGCTTGGGCTTACAACACGGAAACACGCGGATATGCGCGCTGCAACGGAGATCACTACGGCCTTTCGAACCATTGCTCCTGCAGATCCTGTCAGATATGATTTTTCTCTAACCCGCCTGGGAATTAGGAAAGATGCGGACATGGCCACGTTTCTGAGGGGATGGAGGATTTGAATAAAGAAATAAGAAAATGCAACAAATGCAGACTGTCTGAGACTAGAATAAATGCTCTTTGTGGGGAGGGAAATCTAAATGCTAATCTCATGCTCATCGCTCAAGCACCTGGAGAGAATGAAGATAGAGAAGGAAAAATGTTCATCGGACCTTCAGGAAAAGTATTAGATGAATTATTGAGGATAGCTAATATCGATAGAAAAGAGATTTACATGACAAATCTGGTTAAATGTATGCTCCCAAAATATAGGAGGCCAAAGCGGGATGAAATTGAAATTTGCAGCAAGTACTTAGATAAAGAGATAGAATTAATAAACCCGGCATTAATAGCTCCATTAGGCCATTATGCAACTAAATATATCTTTGAGAAATATACTCTTTGCTTGCCATCTAAACCAGAGTTTCACAAAATTTATGGTAAGGTTTTTTGGGCTGGTGCTAGAAAGATACTCCCTTTACAGCATCCTGCTGCAATGCTATATAATCCTTCCGTTAAAGAGGAAATGATAAAAAATTATCGTAAGATGAGGGTTCTTCTTATAGATTGCAAATGGTATCCTGTATGCCCGATGAAAAAGTTTTATGAAAAAGGAAAATTAAGTAAAGCATGGATCGAACTGTATTGTAAAGGGGACTGGGAAAGCTGTATCCGTTATCAAATAGAAGAGAGGGGAGAAGTACATCCGGATTGGATGCTTCCGGATGGAAGCATTGATGAAAGATTGCGTAACCTTTATTAAGGAGATGTTAAGATGAAAATTACTCTTATTTATGATAACGAATATGGAAAGAAGGTTTTAGGGCTGACTGGAGTTTCTCCTGCCTTATAGAGGCATATGGCAAGAAAATACTTTTTGATACCGGTGAACTCATGGGTATAGAGCAATCTCTTGTGGTCAAAACAGAAAAGGGACTTGTTGTGATCGTGGGATGTTCTCATCCCGGAGTTAAGAATATTCTAAAAGCGGCCTCACAATTTGGAAAAA
>JAYEFH010000281.1:0-9585 GCA_034658555.1 Thermodesulfobacteriota bacterium
GGTTAAGGACTACAGCGAGGAGACCGCCCGGAGAATAGATCAAGAGATCCTGAAAATAGTGCATGATTCATACAAACGAGCCAAATCCGTGGTTCAAGAGGATATTGATTGCCTTCACAATATTGCCGAAGCCTTATTGGAGAAAGAATCCCTTGATGCAGCGAACATTGAACAAATAATGGGTAACTGCCGAAAAGATACTCAGATTCAAATGACAGCCGCCTGATACTACTAGGATGGCCCTCCCCGGTTTGGTTATAAAGGAGCATACATTCCACTGGGGTTCTCGCACATATATCATGGGGGTCATAAACGTGACCCCTGATTCATTTTCAGATGGCGGGAAATTCTCTTCTCTGGAAGGGGCTAAGCGGCAGGCCGCCTCGCTGGTTGCTGCCGGAGCTGATATCGTGGACATAGGAGGGGAGTCTACCCGGCCTTTCTCAGAGCCTGTTACTTTGGAAGAAGAATTGCGCCGGGTGATACCTGTCATAAGGGAGATACGGGAAATCAGTGATTGCCCGATATCTGTTGATACTGTAAGGGCTGAGGTAGCCGAAGCAGCGCTTTACGAGGGGGCTGACATTATCAACGATATCAGCGCATTGCGTTTTGATCCCAGAATGGCCGATGTGGCATCTGCCTTTGAAGCCCCTGTTGTACTTATGCATATGAAAGGAAGTCCCAGAGATATGCAGGTGGAACCCCACTATGAAGATGTGGTTGGGGAGGTCAAGGGCTTTTTGGAAAAACGCATGGTCTGGGCCAATAGCAAGGGCATTCCCAAGGAAAAGATGCTGATTGATCCCGGCATTGGGTTTGGGAAAAGTTTTCAGGACAACCTGGTATTGATTAATCGCCTGGAGGAATTTACGGAGTTAGGGATGCCGGTCATGGTGGGTGTGTCGCGGAAAGCCTTTCTGGGGGCAATAGCCGGGATAAATGAGGCAGGAGAGCGTGACGTGGCTACTCTAGGTGCGATTGCAGCATCAGCCATGAGGGGAGCGAATTTGGTGCGGGTCCATAATGTTGCCCTCACCAGACAGGTGCTCCAGGTAGTTGATGCTATTTGCAAAGAGAGTCTTTAATGATTCCGCTGAAAATACCCCATCTGCGGCGTTGCATAAGAACTGAAAGCCTGAAGCTGAAAGCTGAAAGGGGTTGATTAAGATAGCTCTTTGACCTTTGACTTTCAGCTAATTTCAGCACTCTTTACAGTGTAATCTTTAATGTTTGAGAGCCTTACTCAATATATACCAATAATTCGGTGGCAGGATGTAGTGGACATCTTGGTGGTCTCCTACATCATATACCGTATCGTCCTTCTTATCAGGGGGACCCGTGCTGTACAGATGGCAGCAGGGCTGGCTTTAATTATTGTGATTTATTTCGCAGCCGGGGAGTTAAAACTTTTCACTCTTCACTGGCTCCTGGGGACGATCCTTAGCTCTTTGTTCCTACTCATCATAATAGTGTTTCAGGACGATATTCGCAGGGCGCTGGCTCAGATGGGCCAGACTCCTTTCCCGAAACTTCGGGTAAAGACCTTCCATGCCCTTGAGGAGATTGCAAAGGCAGTCACTACTTTAACAGAGAGCCATACAGGTGCCTTGATAGTACTTGAGAGAAATGTAGGCCTGAAGGACCACCTTGAGTCAGGAGTGACAATTGACGGACAAGTAACTCGTGCCTTGCTCTGTACAATATTTGAAAGGGGGACACCGTTACATGACGGTGCGGTAATTATTCAAAAAAACAGGCTTTCAGTAGCTGGGTGCTTGCTGCCCTTGAGCACGAACCCAACCATCAGCAAACGCCTGGGCACCAGACACAGGGCGGCTATAGGTATAACAGAACAGACTGATGCTGTGGTAGTAGTCGTTTCTGAGGAAACCGGCAGTCTCTCTGTGGCCATTGCCGGAAAAATCACCAGAGATATAGATCCCGGCACGCTCAGGCGTATCCTGCATAACGCCTTTGCACCTGAAGAGACTGAAAAACCATGGTGGCGGCGGAGGATAATTTAGTCTGTGCATCGGCAAGTTTTTTTTCGAAAAGATTGGGTTCTCAAGCTACTCTCACTGGGATTTGCTTTACTGCTTTGGTTCTTTGTGGTTGGAGAGCAAAAGGCCGAGGTAAATGTTTCCATTCCACTTGAACTGGTAAATATTCCTGCGGGTCTGGTAATAGCCAACGATATTCCTTCTAATATTGATGTTAAAGTCTATGGCTCCCGAAGCATGATTCGCGCCATGGCTACAAAGGGTATTTTGAGGGTAATTGATCTTAAAGATGCAACATCAGGCAAAATCACTGTCCACATATCACCTAATAGCCTTTCTTTGCCCGGGGCGGTTCGAGCACTCAGTATACAGCCCAGCAATGTTGAAATAGTGCTGGAGCCTTTTGTATTAAGTGATTTTTCGGTAAGGCCTGTTCTAAAAGGTACTGTTGCCAAATATCACAAGGTCTTAAACACGGAAGTATATCCTCCGAGGGTGGTTATTTCAGGGCCTGAAAGTGTAATAAAGGCTATGAAGGATGTAAGGACATTCCCAGTGAACCTTGACGGGGCTATGGATAATATTGCCAGGGAAGTAGGTCTGGATCTTCAGGGACTCCATGTATCACCTGAAGAAAAGGGAACATATAAAGTCACTGTATATATAGTGCCTGCCCAAGGGACAAGGCGCATCACTCATATACCGGTACAGATTGAAACCACCAAATCCGATATTTTATGGTGGCCCAGAATAGTGAGCGTCACTTTACGAGGACCCATACTGGATCTCAGAGAAATCAAGGTCACAGATATATATGTTGGGATTTCAGTGAATGGGCTTGAACCCGGCATTCATTCGGTGGAACCTGAATGCATTGTCCCTGGGGGATTCACATTAATGGAGATCACACCCAAAACTATCAAAGTAAATATCCCGATTGATGATTGATGCTTGGCTATTGATGATTGGGGTATTGAAGAACTGTGGGAAGGATGCCCTTTTTCCTGGTCCTTAATTCGCTTTTCGTCTGATAAAAGCAGGAATATCATATTTATCGGTGTCCACATTCCCAAGGCCGTCAAAGATTTCTATTTTTTCCCCAGGATTTTTCATGTGGTCAGATATTCCGGCAGGAGGATTCTTTGGGATGTGGATTGGCGCATCAGGTTCCGGAGGCGTATTCTTTTTGATAGATTCTGTTGGTGTAATATGCTTCCCAAAGGAAAGGGCATCAGGCCCTATACCGGTGGCTATAACTGTTACCCTGATCTCTTCATCTATGTCGTCATCAAATACAGTACCCAGTATGATATTGGCGTCTTCATGGGCCTCATCGTGAATCAAGGAAGATGACTGTTCTACCTCCTCCATGCTCAAAGTAGAACTGCTTGCGGTAATATTCATCAGGATGCCCCTGGCACCGCTTATGGAAATGTCCTCAAGCAAGGGATTGGCTATGGCCATTTGTACTGCCTCCAAGGCCCTGCGTGATCCTTTGGCAACACCTGTACCCATGAGGGCCATCCCCATTTCAGCCGTGACAGTGCGAACATCTGCGAAGTCTACGTTTATATACCCTCTCAAGACTATGAGGTCTGAAATGCCTCTTACTGCATAGTAAAGGACCTCATCTGCCTTTCGGAACATCTCCAGTATTGGAGTGTTGGGCTGGGCAAGGCTTCTGAGCCGGTCGTTTGGAATGGTTATTATAGTATCTACAACATCTTTTAATTCTTCTATTCCCTCTTCAGCAACGCGTCTCCTGCGTTTTCCCTCAAAGGAAAACGGTTTTGTCACTACTGCTACTGTGAGGGCACCCATTTCCTTACTGATTTCTGCAATAACAGGGGCCCCTCCGGTGCCTGTACCTCCACCCATGCCGGCAGTGATGAAGACCATGTCGCTTCCCTCCAGCATTGCCCTGATATCGTCTATGCTCTCTTCTGCGGCTTCCCTGCCAATTTCAGGTTTTGCTCCTGCTCCGAGTCCCTTGGTGAGTCCTTTACCGAGCTGAATCTTTGTGGCGGCCCTGGACACTTCAAGGGCCTGGGAATCCGTGTTTGCAGCTATGAATTCAACACCCTTGAGCTCGGAGGCTATCATACTGTTAATAGCGTTTCCTCCTCCACCTCCGACTCCAATTGCCTTTATCTTTGCAGTGAGTTTTGGCTCTATAAACTCAAAAGACATATGCTTAGTCCTCCAACTGGTTTTTAAATCTTAAACCATGACTTCATGCGAAGGGTTACCCTGTTGAATATATTCCCGTCTCTTATCCTGAATTTTTGTTGGGGCTGATGTTCCATGCCATAGAGCACAAGGCCTACAGCAGTGGCGAACATGGGTCCGTTGACCACGTCCACCAGGCCGGAAATCCGCTGTGGATAGCCGATTCTTGTCGGCAACTGGAATACCTGATCCGCAATCTCGGCGATTCCAGGCAGGAGGGCGGAGCCTCCGGTTATAATCATCCCTGAAGCCAGTAGTTCTTTAAGTCCTGTCCGTTCTATTTCCTGGTCAACCAAGGTAAAGATCTCCTCCACTCTGGGCTCAAGTATTTCAGACAGGATGTGTCTGGACAAAAGCCTGGGTTTGCGCCCTCCCACACTAGGGACTTCTATCATCTGATCTTTATCTACCAAAGAGTTGAGACAGCTGCCGTGGTCTATCTTTATTTGTTCGGCCTCTTTACTGGGTGTCCTTAACCCGACTGCTATATCATTAGTGAGGTTATTACCGCCAAGTCCCAGCACGGCTGTGTGTTTGATGGCACTTTTAGTAAATAGAGCAAGATCAGTAGTACCACCCCCAAAGTCCACAAGGGCCACGCCCAGGTCCTTTTCCTCCTGGGTTAATACTGCTTCGGCTGAGGCAAGGGGCTGAAAAACTATGTCCACTACGTCAAGCCCTGCCCTGTTTGCACACTTGATAAGGTTCTGTGCAGCCGTAACCGCTCCTGTTACTATATGTACTTTGGCTTCCAGTCTTACCCCGGTTATCCCGACAGGGTCCAGGATCCCTCCCTGCTCATCTAGAATGTACTCTTGTGGCAGAACATGTATGACCTCCCTATCAAGGGGTATGGCTACCGCCCTCGCCGCATCTATGACTCTGTCAACATCCTCCTGTGAGACCTCCTGGCCCCTTACAGCTATCACCCCATGGCTGTTGAAGCCCTTTATATGGCTACCGGCAATACCAATGAACACTGAGCCGATTTCACGCCCGGCCATGAGTTCGGCCTCTTCCATAGACCTTTGTATGGAATCGACCGTGTTGTCTATATTTACAACCACTCCCTTTCGGAGACCTACAGAAGGATAAGTCCCCACGCCTATAATCTCGGCACCCTTTTCGCTGAGCTCACTTACTACGGCACATATTTTAGTAGTGCCGATGTCTAGGCCGACAATCATGTTACCGGGTCTCTCCACCTTTTCCTCTCCTAATGTTTCAGACTGGTTAAAGCCTGGCCGGGGCCGTAATCTAAATCAACCTTAGCTGCTTTTTTATATGTTCCTGAGCGATAGAGTTGATACAGGATTTTTTCCGCCTTACTGAATTGGGTACTGAGATTTTCAGTATCAAAATGAAAAGGAATACCGCTGTCAGATGTATAGAGTATTAAGGTGTGTTTTTTAGCTATGTCTATTTGGCTAATATTGTTGACACCCAAAGTTCTTGTGCCTTTGCTTGCCATGGATATTAATTCCAGGGCCTTTTGGATTTGGTGATTTGGTAATTTGGTGATTTGGTGATTTTTTATGTTTTTAGGATCAATCCCGGTAATGATGGGAAGAGAGACGGGGTCTTTTGTTGAAAGTTCATCGATAATTTCACCTTGTTCATCGACCAAATACATTTTGTCGGAATTCAACAGGGCTACCGGAGTACGTTCTTTGATCGTAATAATCAGGTGATCCGGCAATTTTTTCTTAATCTCAACAGTATGGATCCAGGGATGCGCCTCTATGGACGTTGCAATTGATTTCAGATCGAGAGACAAAAGATTGTCCTGGGCGGTCACATCGCTCAGTTGCAAAACATCCTCTTCTGTGACGTGATCGCAGCCTTTCACCAGGACCTGACAAACCCTGAAAAGATCAGATTGACATGCCCAGTGCCGACACATAAAAGGCCCTACAAGCACAAAGCACATTACGGCCATGCCGACCAATATTTTCGAATTGATAAGCCACGGTACGGAAAACATCGGTTTGACAGACTTGGTCCGCGAGCCGGAGCTACGTGCTGAAGACCTGAATTCTGAAGACGGCCTTCTGATTTTCATGTTTCCATACCCCAAATGGATACTTCCGACACAAGTTCTACATAAGCCTCTTTTTTTACACGCTCTTTAATGATTTTCAGCAAGTCCATTACCTGTACGGCACTGGCTTTCCCACGGTTTACAATAAAGTTCGCATGCTTTTTGGATACCTCGGCATCCCCGATTCTAAGACCTTTGATTCCACATTGGTCTATGAGTCTTCCTGCTGAATCTCCCGGAGGATTTCTAAAAACGCACCCTGCACTCGGTTTTCCTATAGGCTGGGTGGTTCTCCGTTTGCACATCACGTTTCTGATATTGCGCCTGATCTGATCAGGGCTGCTTTTGCCAAGTTGAATTCTTGCGGCAGAGATAAGGGCCTTGTCCGGCAGTCTGAAAGACCTGTAATCAAATCGCAATTGATCTCTCAGGAACCAGCAACTCCCGTCCGGGCCAGTAAATTGTACAGCGTCTATTACTTCCGCCATGGAGTACTTGTTAGTGCCGGCGTTCATGGATATGGCCCCACCTACACTGGCTGGAATGCCGGAAAAATTCTCAAGACCACACAGGCCGTTGCGTATGGACCAGGAAATAAGGGACTTCAGCCTGCATCCTGCCTCTACAGACACTGTTTTAAAGCAATGGTCAGGAGTGGAATGGATGCGATTCAGGGCTGCCAGGGTCATGACCAGCTTCACGCCTTTATCGTTGATCAACAGGTTGCTTCCCTGGCCCAGCACCTTATAGGATATGGAACGATTAGCGAGATAAGAAATGATCTGTTCAAGGGCCTTCAAGGTCCGTGGAACCAGGAATAGATGCGCAGGCCCGCCTATACGAAAGCTTGTTAGCGGTAAAAGCGGAACATTCTTGCGTACCTGGAGATCATCTATCCTTTCTATATCCTTAGAGAGCAAGCGCTGAATCCTTTGTCTTAAGCATGTCCAGAATTTTTGGTCCTATACGCCCTATGGCACCGGCCCCAAGAGTCATGACCACGTCACCCTCCTGCAGGCTTGGTACAATCGCCTGAGGAAGGTCCCCGCAGGACTCTACATAGTGCACGGGTCCACCACGTTTATCCCTGATGTTTCTTGCCAGACGTTTTCCGCTTACTCCTACTATAGGAGATTCGCTGGCAGGATAGATCTCCGTCAGCCATAGTTCATCAGCTTCCCCGAAGGCCGTGGTGAAATCGTCCATTAATGTCTGGGTTCTACTGTAACGGTGGGGTTCAAAAAGAACCACGAGCCGGCGTTCAGGCCAACATGCCCTGGCAGCCGATAGGGTAGCCAGTATCTCAGTAGGGTGATGTGCGTAGTCATCTACTACTGTTACTCCCTCTATTTCACCCAGTATCTCAAATCGTCTGCTTACACCTTCATATGAAATAAGACCAGTCTGGATTTTATGAAAAGGTATCTCAAGTTCAAGCCCCAGGGCCATTGCAGCCAGGGAATTTCTTACATGGTGCAGCCCGGGGACCTTGAGTTGTATCTCGCCGAGTTCAGAGTTTTGCCACCAGGCATTGAAGGATACTCCCAGACCTTCAAAGGTAATATCTCTGGCCTGCAGATCAGACTCAGGTCCTGTCCCATAAGTCATTACCCGTTTTTTTACTGCCGGGAGCATTTCTCTGAGGTAGGGGTCATCTCCGCAGAGTATGGCAAGACCATAGAAAGGGACTTTGTCTATAAAATCCAGAAAACATCGGATTATGGCATTCAGGTCTGAATAATAGTCCAGGTGTTCCTTGTCTATATTGGTTACTACAGCTATGCTTGGTGTAAGGCGCAAAAAGCTTCCGTCACTCTCATCGGCTTCTGCTACCAGGAATTCGCCCTGTCCCCAACAGGCATTGCTTCCCAGGCCATTCACCTTCCCTCCTATGATGACCGTTGGATCAAGTCCACCGGCGCGAAGCACAGAAGAGATCATAGAAGTCGTACTGGTCTTTCCATGGGCCCCAGCCACTGCTATGCCGAACTTTTTAAGCCGCATCAATTCCGCAAGCATTTCAGCCCTTGGTATGACCGGAATTTGGGCAAAATAGGCCTCCTGAACCTCAGGATTGTTTTCTCTGACAGCAGAGGAAATCACCACCACATCGGCACCCTGAATATTTTCAGGGGCGTGGCCCCTGTAAATTGTGCCTCCCAGTTTTCTGAGAGACCTGGTGATTTCAGTCTCACGCAAATCAGAACCCGTGACTCTATATCCAAGATTAAGAAGGACCTTTGCAAGGCCGCTCATGCCTATTCCGCCGATTCCTACAAAATGCATATGTTGTTTTTTATACATGGTTACGTACTGTAGAACCTTTCAATGAATTAGTTTCTGTTTCAGAATATAAAAAAGTATGTCCGGCCATCTCTATCAGTGTAGAGGCTATCTCTGTAGCTGCCATGGGTTTTCCTAGTTTTTTAGCATTTTCTCCCATAACGATGAGCTTTTGGGGATCCTCCAGCAAAGACTGTATCTCTCCCGCCAGTTTTATAGCACCGATTTCTTCTTCAAGGAAGTATTTGGCAGCCCCGGCTTCAGTCAGTTCTTCGGCGTTGGCATCCTGATGGCTGTCGGTTGCCCAGGGATAGGGAATGAGGATCGAGGGCTTTCCCAAGGTTGTGAGCTCAGCCAGAGTACCTGCTCCGGCCCGGCAGATAACCAGATCCGCCCAGGAATAGGATTCACCAATGTTAGAGATAAATGGGGTCACTTTGGCAGGAATATTTGCATCCTTGTAAAATTTTTCAACATGTGACATATCCAGCTTGCCGGTTTGGTGAATAATTTCCAAATGAAAACCGGATTGCCACAAAACCTGTATGGCCGAACAGGCAAGCCGGTTCAGGCACCTGGCACCCTGACTTCCTCCCAGGACCAGAAGATTGAGTGATTTGGTGATTTGGTGATTTGGTGATTGAAATGTCCGTGTGTGTCCGTGTGGGTCTGTGGCTAATGATTTGGTGATTTGGTGATTGAGTGATTGAATAATATTTTTCCGTATGGGATTTCCAGTAAAAATTACCCTGTTTTTTGGAAAGTATTTAACAGTTTCTTTAAAGCTCACAAACACTGTTTTTGCGAACCTGGAGGCCAAACGATTTGTGAGCCCTGGGATAAGGTTCTGCTCATGGAGGGCGGCAGGTATCCGCAACATTCGCGCTGCAAGAAGCACAGGTCCGGAGACATATCCCCCGACACCCAATACCACATGAGGTCTGAATAATTTAAGCAACGAACAAGCCCTGATCGTGGAGAAAGGAAGTCCGGCCAGAGAACGCATGGTTGCAGCAATGCCTGAGCCCC
>JAYEFH010000282.1:0-2168 GCA_034658555.1 Thermodesulfobacteriota bacterium
AGAATACTCGCCTTAGCTATATCCTTTTTGAGCAAAAAATCATAGAGCTCGATTGATATATCATGATACACAGGTCCTTTGGGCAGGACATAATTATAGGCCAGATTGAGCGAAGAAAAAATATCAGGACAAAAACCCCAGCCCGGTATCAGGACTAAGAATCTTTCATGGCCCCTGCGGATGAGATCAAAGTCCATCGGACAGGGCCTCCAGAAGTTGACGCACATCACCCGCACTATGATTTGCAGTTATGGATAGACGAATCCTTGCCTGACCCTTAGGGACAGTCGGCGGCCTGATCGCTTTTACGAAAAAGCCCGCATCTTGCAGGCTTGCCGCCAGACTGAGCGCACTTTTGCTGTCGCCAACCATCACTGGAACGATTTGTGACTCGCTGGGGGTATTAAGACCCATGTCCTCCTTTAAAGCCCGTCTCAGCTCTGATGCCGACTCGCAAACCCGGGTTCTGCGCTCAGGCTCCTCATCCAGAAGCTTCACAGCCGCAAGGTTTGCACCTATAACCGCCGGTGGAAGAGCAGTAGAAAAAATAAAGGTCCTGGCCCGATTTAAAAGAAACTGCTTCATCCGGTTCGAAACAGCTACAAAGGCGCCATAACCACCCAGGGCCTTGCCGAATGTGCCCAGGATTACATCCACTGCATCTGCCCCGGTTTGGCTTATAATCCCCTCCCCTTTTGCACCAAATACCCCTATTGCATGGGCCTCATCTATCATCAGCATGGCCCCATAACGTCCCCTCAATTCCAAAAGCCCTGATACAGGAGCCTGATCTCCATCCATACTGTAAACGCTTTCAACCACAATCATGGCCTTGCGATATTTCGACCTGTGGCTTTTAAGCAGATCCTCAAGGTGATTCAGATCATTGTGCCTGAACCTGTAAAATCGTGCCCTGGACAAAAGGACCCCATCCACTATGCTCGCATGATTCAGGCGATCCGAATAGATCACATCGTTCCTTCCGCAAAGGGCCGGGATTATTCCTGTATTTGCCAGATAACCGCTCCCGAAAAGCAGGCCGGCTTCTTTTCCTTTCAAGGCAGCAATCGCCGACTCAAGCCTGTGGTGGATTTCCAGGTCTCCGCTCATGAGCCTGGAAGCCCGGGCCCCTGTGCCCCATTTCTCCATGGCCTTTTTTGCCCCTTCAATAAGGGAGGGGTGATCAGCCAGGCCCAAATAATCATTGGAGGAAAAATCAACAAAAGTCTTCCTTTGGGTCTTTATCACCCCTCTTTGCGACCCCTCCAGGGAAAAAAGAGATCTAAGCAGCCCGGCCTCATTCTGCAACCGCAATTCGGAGTCAATAAAATCCGTAATATTCTCGAAAGAATCCATATCTGATTACTGTAAATCTTGATTCAAGTGCTTAAAGCTTTCAGTGGTGGGAAGACAAACCTGAGTTATTTTTCTCTTGAATTTGATCAATTTCTCCTTGGATTTGATCAATTTTATCCTCAGACCATATACCCGAAGGATGATCCATATTATTAAGAACAGTTATTACCTCTGCCTTTCTCAGCACAGTGTTCTGCTGCGTATCAATGTATCCGTTCTTCACAACAGAAAGGATGGTCTCATCTCTCAGGCCGGCAGATTCTGCTGTGTCAACGACCTTGCAGTAATCCATTCGTGCCTTATTGTCATGGAATTCGATTTGGACTATGTTGTTGGCCTTAAGCAGCCGGATGAATTTTCTGTGGATGGATCGAATATTTTTGCTCAGCATACGGCCCGTCTTGTCAAAACAGTCCTCTTTTGCCTTTATTGTTTCATCAAGATTTTCAAAAGCATCCAAGACATCAAACAGGTTTAGATACCAGTCCTTTTCTCTGGCCTGAAAGATCTGCTCCTGCTCACGGAGGGCATGGCCCAACTCTGCTATCTCCAACTGGAATTCAATAAGTTTCTCTCTCAGTAGCTCTTTTTCCCTTTTCATAAATAACACACTTGCACATAATTTAAGCGATTAGCTTTTCAGCAGAATCATGATTTTTTTTCAAAATAAGAGAGATACTCTAAACTCGATACTGTTTGCGTTTCAGACCGGGTCAGGTCCAGCCGACCCCGGAGGGATTTAAGATCAATAAACTGTAAAAATTCCTGAGCTGCTCCGGAAATTGTGTCTATGAGCTCCTTCTGTGCCGCGG
>JAYEFH010000283.1:0-9570 GCA_034658555.1 Thermodesulfobacteriota bacterium
AACTGCCAGGCGGTCTTCCTCAGTGCGGAGGGGCGGACTCATTTTGGCAAAAGTGTTGTAACCGAATACTGCTTTTTCTGTGAGACTAAAGTAGTGGGGTGCAGTCTCTGCGGTTACCCGTACACCCATGCTCTTGGCCTGGCGGACTATTTCAACTGAACCTTTTGTGCTTACGTGGGCAATGTGGAGACGGCCCCCGGTCAATTCAGCCAAGGCTATATCCCTGAATACGGCAATTTCTTCAGTTGCTGCAGGAATTCCTTTAAGACCAAGAATAGTAGATACCCTGCCCTCATTCATTACACCTCCCCTGGAAAGGTCAAGCTCTTCGGAGTGGGATATGATAAGTGCATCAAAGTTTTGGGCATATTCAAGGGCCTGGCGCATCACTGCCGCATTTTTTACAGGCAGGCCGTCATCTGAGAAGGCTATTGCACCGGCATTGAGGAGGTCTCCAAATTCTGTCAACTGCTCCCCCTTTTGCCCCAATGTGATGGCTGCGATTGGATAGACCCTTGCCTTGGCGGAACTTTGGGCTTTTTCCAGTATGAATCTGGTGATGCCTGCAGAATCATTGACCGGCTGGGTATTGGGCATGCACGCCACTGCTGTAAAACCACCGGCAACAGCGGCAGCCGTGCCGGATTCAATATTCTCCTTATATTCCTCTCCTGGCTCACGTAGATGCACATGCATATCCAACAACCCGGGCACAAGCCATTTCCCCTCCAGGTCAATGACCCCGGCATCTTGCGGAACCTCAAGGGATTTCCCGACAGCCGCTATGATTCCAGCTTTTACCAGAAGGTCACCGGTAAAATCCATGTTTTGGGATGGATCTATTATTCGTGCATTTGTAAATAGATAGGCGTTCATAGGTTTAGGGTTTACCTTTTGCAAGAAGCAAAGATAGCAGGGCCATTCTTATCGCCACTCCGTTTGTCACCTGATCCAGGATGACAGAGCATGGCCCATCTGCCACCTCCGGTGTCATCTCTACTCCACGATTGATAGGTCCGGGGTGCATAATCAAGGCCCCTGATTTGGCCAACTTTACCTTGTCAGGGCTAAGGCCGAAGAACATTGAATACTCTCTTACAGAAGGAATAAGGCTCTGTCCCTGACGTTCCTTTTGAATCCTGAGGACAATTATTACATCCGCATCCTTCAGGGCCTCTTCCATCTTCAGGACCACTTTTGCCCCGAGGACTTCTGATTGACGTGACGGAAGCATGGTGGCAGGCCCTGACACAATCACCTCGGCGCCCATCTTTGTAAAGGCCTGTATGTCTGAGTGAGCTACTCTGCTGTGAAGGATATCTCCCAGTATGGCAACTTTTAAATTATCAATATGCCCCAAGCGTTCCCTTACGGTAAAAAGGTCCAATAGGGCTTGGGAGGGATGCTCGTTTGTACCATCTCCAGCGTTGATTACAGCCGAGTTAACGTATTTTGTGAGTAGGTGGGGAGTCCCTGAATTGGGGTGGCGCATGACTATAACATCAGGCTTCATTGCCTCGATATTTCGTGCGGTATCAATAAGGGTTTCTCCTTTTACAACACTGCTGGCCTTGGCTGAAATTGACACAGTGTCTGCGCTCAATCGTTTGGCTGCCAGCTCGAATGAGAGGCGAGTCCGGGTGCTTGGTTCAAAGAAAAGATGAACTACGGTTTTACCACGGAGAGGTGGTACCTTCTTAATGGGTCTTTCAAGGATATCTTTGAAAGACTCAGCAGTATCCAAAATAAAAGTGATCTCATCCGGTGAAAGGGTGGATATTCCTAATATGTGTTGAGCAGTGAAGCGATTCATGCCAAAAAAAAGCCTCCTTTTTTCCAAAAAGGAGGCAGTGTGCGGCGTGTATGCCAAAATAGTTTGCTATGAACAATCATTATTTTCATAATGTTGGATGTAGCACAAAGGCGGGGCATGAGTCAAGCAAGTCTCGTTTAAACTGAAAATAAAAATTAGATACTAAACAGGCATCCTTCATTCACCAGTTTACACTTTTTTAAAAAAGTGTGTATTATCGAGTTGAATGCCGATGTCGAAACTGAAAATTAGAAATTAGGTAATGGAGTTTCATCTTGTTTGTACTTTCAAGTACTTAGGTCCACAAAGGATTATTTTCTATGATCTCTGATACTATTGAATTAAGGTAAAAATATATGTTTTTTTAAATCTTCTTCCACAATTCAGCATTCAGCATTCAAAATTCAACATTGCCTATAATCAGATCTATGAACCGGATGTGGGTGTGTTGTTTCACTGCTTCTGAGCACAGGAATGACAGAACAGCCGAATCTGGGAATTTTCTATACCGGGATGCACGCTTCGTATCGTCTTATGGCAACGTTCACACACCAGAGGATCAAAACGGCGAGACAGCGGATTCCATGTGAGGTGGATGGTGCGGATGTATTTACGGAAGCGGATTTCGACCATAACATAGACAACGTCCACGAGAAAACGAAGGGCTGCACATGGCTTTAAACGGACCTGTATTTTGTATTTTTGTTGCAGGTCCTCTATTTTTTGAGCCATTTCCCTGGGCAGGTCCTCGATTTTGGCATTTCTTTCCTGACGTTGAGTCTCACTGAGATTGTGACGGGTAAGACTTGCTTCCATTTCTTTTCTCAAGGCTTCATAATATTCTTTTGTATTCTTCACATCCCGGCGGAGTCGCCGTCGCATACTGTTGATAAAGTCGGTCAGTTTTTCTTCAGCAAGGATACTGGCCTTTTGCATGGCATTAGCGATTGCTTTTTTAAGATGGATGGGAAAATGCGGGGGGACTTTCCCTGGAGTGTAAATTTCATAGCTGAATTTTGGCCACAACGTCTCCAAGTCCTCAATGATTGCACCGGTACTTTCACACATTCCTACTTCGACCAGCCCTTCTTTCCGTTCGTCACTCAGCGCAACATACCGGCAGGTTAAGACCATATAAGAAGTACGGGCTTCCGCACGACTCGTCACATGGGCCTGCCCGTTTGTGAAAACAATGTCTTGCCCAATGAGCTGATCGAAGCCTGCCTTTTTCAGATATGGCATCTCGATTCGCCCGAAAACCAAAGGAATTTCTTCTGTAGCCACACGGATGAGCCTGTCCAGAACAGGGCTGCCGTAAAGAAGGGGCATGGACTCGCCTCCCAATTGCACTTCCTCCGGTAGATCCAGGGAACGTGCCAGACCGGGTGGCAACAAGGCCATTACGTGATTGTCGTCCTGCTCAGCCATTCCTCCGTGTTTTTCAAATACGTGCACTGCAAAGGAAAGCAATTCTGGAACAGAATCCATTCTTATACTCCAAAATCTTCCTGAAAGAGCTTTTCGTCCAGATCTTTGCTTTTTTCGTGAGATGTTCTGGCCCGTTTCAACCGGGAGCCCAATGCATTGAAGGCCTTTTGTCTTTCCGTCTCGTCGGGGTGCTTCACCCAGAGTTCATAAACAAGGTCACTGAATTCACGCTCTCCCTTAAGGCGACCCAAAATCATGTCGATCTCTCCCACCACTAGTTCGAACATGTTGATTTTTCGATCCAGGATTTCCAGCATATAGTCTTCCAGGCTTCCTGCTGAACAAAAATTGTAGAGCTGGACCTCGTTCTTTTGTCCAATTCGATGGATGCGGCCGATGCGCTGCTCGATTTGCATGGGATTCCAGGGCAGATCACAATTGATCATCACGTGACAAAACTGCAGGTTGTGCCCTTCTCCTCCGGTATCCGTGGATAGAAGGATGGGGCACCCTTCCTGAAACGTCCGGATGGATTGCTGTTTTTGGGCTGTGGTCATCCCGCCACGGTAAACCACATGAGGCATTTTGTGTTTTTCCAGAATCTGATGGAAATACTCCAGAGTCGCAAGATAATTAACAAAAACAATCTTCTGTTCCGGTGAAGCCTGCAAAAGCTCGATCACGCGCCGAATTTTTCCTCCGATCCGAATGGACCTGCCCATTTCCAACAAATCTTTTGCCTGATTGCTTGTCCCTTCCAGACTTTGGAGGCTTATCTTTTCCAGCATTTTCAGCGATGCAAAATGAGAAGATCCTGCTGCTTCCAGAAGCCTGCGAAGCGCCATTTTGGAGAGGGCCGAAGAACCCTGAGCGGCCTGCTCCGTCACAAACCGACTGATCTCCTGGTAGAAGGTTTCCTCATCGGGCGACGGGTCGATTCGAATGGTAGAAGCAAAGCGGGGCGGGATGTGCAACTGCGTGACGGAACGGGTGTTTCGGATCATGACCTCTTTCAGAAGGTGTCTCAGCTTTTCCCTGTTTTTCGGGTCCGTGGGGTTGCCTCTGGCCACAAATTCGTCCTTGAATGCCTTCAGCGTCTTGAGATGACCCGGCTTTAAAAGGGTAACCAGATTGTAAAGTTCCTCAAGTTTATTCTGCACGGGTGTGGCAGTGACAAGGAGCAAGAAGGTTTTTTGAATGGCATTTACCAGCTTCCAGTTGAGGGTCGAGCGGTTTTTTAGATGATGCGCTTCATCCACGATTACCATATCATAGGTACGAGCAGTCGCGGCATCAAAATGACGTTTCCCTTTTGCCGTATGAATGGAAACCAAAAGAAAGGGTTCCTTCCAGAATCGGTCCGGATCTTCCCGAAACACGGGATCATTTGAAGTCACGAAGCAAAGTCCAAATTTCTCTTGAAGTTCTTCTTGCCATTGATTGACCAGAGAACTGGGCGTAAGCACCAAGGCCGAACGAACCAGACCGCGGAGTACATATTCTTTCAGCACGAGGCAGGCCTCGATCGTTTTTCCAAGACCTACCTCATCTGCCAGAATAGCTCTGCCGCGAAAGGTCTTCATGATTTTTCGAGCGCTTTCTTCCTGGTACCATAGGGACTGAACGTTGTTGGTTGTAGGCAGGCAAATGAGTTGATCATATGAGGCACGAAAGGAGAGTTTGTAGGCACTAAGTGCCAGATCCATCATGGCCGCATCGCTGGTGCGATGTTCACTGATGGCACGAAGAACCGGTTCCCCGTCGATTTCATAGACAATCTCCAGGTCGGGAATGTCCTCTGCTTGTTCTTTGGCTGCTTCTCTTTTTTTCGTTTCCTCTGACAAGGAAGGTTCTGCAGCGGCTGCAGGAGCTTTCTCTTGCCCCTTTTCCCCCGCTTTTTTCGCTGAAGATCTTTTGGAAGAATTACTACGTTCTGCAAGCTCTAAACGTTCCCTGTCTCGGCAAAACTCCAAACACCTTTGTGCTGCTTTTTGATCCCTTTTTAAGAATCTCCCATACAGGGATGCCGGGTCTTGGAATAGAGTGTCAAAGGACTCTTTGGCCAGACCGTAGTCACCTTGTTTAAAAGCCAAAGTCCCCAGTACATATAGTTGCTGCTTGCTGGAAATCAAGTCATGTTTCCATCCGTGCCGGAGCACGGTCAGGATCATCGAATCGTCCTCTAAAGCTTCAGAGGACCTCAGTGCAATGCCATAACTCACCTCATGGCCAGGGTGGAGCTTGAGCCCTTTCATGGCCCAGTTGAAGGCGATTCGATATTTTTCACTATAGTAGTGTTTCGATGCATACCAGCTATACTCTTCCAGTTTTGCGCGGCGGGACCGGCGGCCCTTTGCTTGACGCCGCTCAGTCCGTTTCTGTTCGCGCTTTTTCTTTTTTTTCAGATTTCGATCAACAGCCATGTCTTTATCACCGGGAACCAACAACTGATACTGAATAAAATCAGCCTTTTGGGCTTGTAATTATAGGATACTATAACTTGTATGTCAAGACAAAATATACCACAACATATAGTAATTTTGCATTATACGGTTGTACAAAAACTTATTGTCTCCGTATCTTAAGGCTGTGTATCTTATGCCATTAATTCAGTACATAAACCACTTAATCACGAGAAAACAATAATACCAAATTAGTTGATGTGTAACCGCACAAGTCGCAATTTTTTGAATACATTGGCGATCAAATTGACGCAATTTGCATTTTGTACTATTATTACTTATTAAATGGTTGAATTCTGGAATTTGTGGTCCAGGCCATTAGAATAATTTCAGGGAACGCATTCATTTGACAAGGAGGTCCAATGAGGAAAGTTTTAATTATTATCAGTACTGAAGACGGCGAAACCATTTATAATGCAATGAGGCTGGCAAATCTCGGCGTCAAAAAAGGTGATGAAATTAGTGTATTTATGCTCGGGAAAGGCGTCTGTTTTGAAAAAAGCGGAAGCAAAAATTTTGACGTAATGGGGCAAATCAACATGTTCGAGGGAGATTTTTATGTCTGAGGCGTCTGCGCGAAATCCCACGGTCTGGAGGGATCAAGCACTTGCCCAATCGGATGGATGGATGACCTCTACGAGCTTTCCATGGAGGCGGATAAAGTCTTAACATTTTGAATGGAAATTCTCCTTCATACCTGTTGCGGGCCATGCACCCTGTACCCGGTCAAAGAGCTTCAAAAAGAAGGCAACAATGCCCTTGTCTATTTCTACAATCCCAATATCCACCCCTTCAGGGAGTATGAATGCAGGGTCGAGGCCCTGGAAATAGCTTCAGAAAAATTTAAATTCCCTGTGCTTTGGGATCAATCCGGATATGGGCTTAGAGACTGGCTGAACCAAATAGGGACAAGGCAGGACCCGGATGAGCGCTGTCCAGTGTGTTATCGCATTCGTCTGGAAGCTACTGCCAAAAAGACTGCGGAACTTGGCCTGCCCGCCTTCAGTACGACCCTCCTTTACAGCCGTTATCAGAGACATGATCTTATCCATGATATCGGGAAAGAGCTTGCTTCTGCTTACGGAATAGAATTCTATTACCAGGACTTTCGTAATGGCTGGGTAGAGGGTATAGAGATCTCAAAAGAACTCGGGCTATACAGGCAACCATATTGCGGCTGTATCTATAGCGAGGAAGAGCGCTATAGCAAGAGGGCAGAGAGATTACAGAAAAGAATTCTCGCTAGGTCAATGGGGAAAATAACCCTGAACGGTGCACCTACACCCAAGTTAAGCGTTTAGCTTTAAAAAATGGTTCCCTAATTTTGTAATAGTAAAACATCCTGCTTGTCAGGGCGACAGACCGATAATCATTAAACTAATAGCTAACCGCTAAAGGCTAACAGCTCAAATTAGTTGCAAAAAGGTAAACCAATAATGAACCCTCTGCTTGAGTTCGGTAAAATGCTACTGATCTTAGGAATATTATTTGTAGTAATAGGGTTGCTTCTGATGTTAGGCCCAAAAATTCCGCTTCTTGGCAAGCTGCCGGGAGATTTTATAGTCAGGCGAGGTAACTTCACCCTTTACTTTCCTCTGACCACCTCTATATTTCTGAGCATAGTCCTTACCTTGATATTTTTCATATTCCGCAAATGACACGCCGTAATTTTTTAAAAAAAGCAGGCATTTGGGCATTTGGCCTGGGGCTCATCTACCCTGTTTATGCCTTTGTGGCAAAAAAACGATTTCGTCCGCCCATAGAAGTTCGATTGAGACGCAAACTTAAGCCTGGAGAATTCTTACTTGAGCCCCAATTTGCCTTTTTTGAAACCGATCAGGGGCCTCTGGCCGTATCCCGCACTTGCACCCATTTGGGCTGTATTATCAATTATCAAGAGGCAGACAAAGAATTTCTCTGTCCCTGTCATCAGAGTCGTTTCACCTGGGAGGGTAAATACCTGTCTGGCCCGGCCGAGAAAGATCTTCCCAAGCTCCACGTCAAGGTACTGGAAGGGGAGGAAGGTTATATCATCCAGATACCCAGGGGGATATTCTGAAATCGAATGACCGGTACATTCCCGGATAATAAAGCCATCCTATAATCCCTCGGTCTTATAGCCCACAGGTAATATCAGAAGTGGTTCATGGTTCGGAGGAATATTGACAACCTGTCTTACTTTTTCATCATTGAAGGCCCCGACTATACCGGCCCCCAAACCCATCGCTTCCGATTGGAGCAAGATGTTTTGCCCTATATGACCGGCCTCAATAATGGCGTATCTCACACCCCTTTTACCGTATTTGCTGGTGATCCGGTCATATTCCGCGGTAATCAGAATATTTAAAGGGGCATCGGGAGATCGCTTAGCGAGTATCTTGACAATCCAACCTGGCCTGAGCACAGCAAACATAATCACCAAAGGCGGTAGTGCAAATAAGACCGCACTGATTTTGAGTTTGTTCATTTCTATTAATCCAGCTTAAAACTTTCATGATGGGGCATTTCGTCACGCCAGAGCATGAAAATTCGCCACCCGCTCGCTGTGCTCGCTCGACTGACACAGACGAACACAGACTCGGGCCATTTGCCAAAAAACGTCTGTGTATCTGCGACTGATTCAAATAGTGTTTCAAGGCAAGTCATAGAGATTCGGCGCGGCTAAGAGGCTGGCAAGGGAGCGCAGCGGAATTGCCGGTCGGTGAAGCGCTCTGTTGGGCGGTCATTTCCATCATGATAATGTCCATTCCTTACAGAGCACTTCCGCCTGCTCCAGAACCGTCTGTGTTGCCTTTTCCTGTTTGTCGGGCGGGTAACCGTACTTTCGAAGAATCCTCTTGACGATCACGCGGATCTGGGCGCGGGCATTCTCGCGGACAGTCCAGTCTATCGTAACACTCCGGCGAACTGCGGTCACGAGTTCCTGGGCTATGGTTTTCAGCGTTTCATCCCCCAAAACCTGAACCGCGCTATCGTTGACTTCCAGCGCGTCGTAGAAGGCTATCTCATCATCGGTCATGCCAAGATCATCGCCACGCCGCTGAGCCTTGCGCATCTCCTTGGCCAGTTCGATGAGTTCCTCTATAACCTGAGCAGCTTCAATCGCCCGGTTTTGGTACTTGCGTATGGCCTTCTCCAGCATCTCCGCAAAGGAGCGTGCCTGGACGACGTTTTTGCGGGAGTTTGTCCTGATCTCGTCGTTGAGGAGTTTTTTCAGCAATTCCACGGCGAGGTTTCTGCGTGGAAGCTGGCGGACTTCCTGGAGAAATTCATCCGAGAGAATTGCAATGTCCGGTTTTTTCAAACCAGCCGCTGCGAAAATGTCTACGACGCCATCAGATGCTACAGCGCGTGACACCAACTGGCAAATCGCAGTATCCATTTCTTCAGGATTCTTGCCTTTGCCTTCGACCGTTGCTTTTGCCAACCCGGCGCAGACCTCCTGGAAAAAACCCACATCATCTCGAATCCTGAGAGCTTCCTCATGCGGGACAGCGAGAGCGAAAGCCTTTGATAGAGCCGTCACCTCTGCGAGATAACGCTTTTTTCCATCCTCCATCTGAAGGATATGTTCCATGGCGGCCGCAATACCCGCGATACGCTTTGCTGGAGGGCAGGCACGGGGACCTGCCCCTACCAGCGAGGCGTAATCGAAACAGTGGAACATGGAGACGACGATTTCATGCTTCTCCAGCATCACTGCGACGGCTTCTTCCTGGTTGATAGCTGCCTTGCCGCGACCACCCGCTTCGGTGTAGTCCGCAAGGGCCCGCCTTAACTGGTCTGCAAGCCCGAGATAGTCGACCACCAATCCACCCGGCTTGTCCTTGAACACACGGTTCACCCGGGCTATCGCCTGCATCAGTC